>JAVXWV010000815.1:0-3587 GCA_032230775.1 Mycobacterium sp.
CTCGAGCGAGGTGTCGCGCGGTCCCTCGTCGGTGACGAAACCGGCTCCGTCGGTCTGGATGGGGATGATCTCGTTCTCGAAGTACCCGGACCGGATCGCTTCCTGCGCGCGCTGGTGGCTGGCGAGCGAGTACTCCTCCATCTCCTCACGCGAGATGTTCCACTTCTCGGCGATCAATTCCGAGCCACGGAACTGCGAGATCTCCTGATCGCCATAGCGATGCAGCCAACTCTTGGATTCGTTGGTCGGCGACGTGAACCCGAATTGCTCGCCGACGATCATCGCCGATGAGATGGGGATCTGGCTCATGTTCTGCATGCCGCCTGCCACGATCAAGTCGGCGGTGCCGGACATGATCGCTTGTGCACCAAAGGAAATGGCCTGCTGACTCGAACCGCACTGCCGGTCGACGGTGACACCGGGGACCTCTTCCGGATATCCGGCGGCCAGCCACGACAGTCTGGCGATATTGCCCGCCTGCCCTCCGATGGCATCGACGCAGCCAGCGATCACGTCGTCGACAGCGCCCGGATCGACGTCGACGCGGTCTAACAGCCCGCGCCATCCCGCGGCGCCGAGATCGACGGGATGCACACCGGCGAGCGAACCGTTTCGCTTGCCCACGGCGGTGCGCACGGCGTCGATGACGTATGCCTGTGATGTCCCAGCCATGTCAGTCCTTCTCCCTAGTGATGCCGCCGAGAACGATCGAGAGATACTGCCGGCCGACTTCTTCGGCCGTCAGGGGGCCGCCGGGTTGATACCAGCGGACCGAAACCCATGTGGTGTCGCGAATGAACCGATAGACCAGGTCGACGTCGATGTCGGGCCGGAAGCTCCCTTCCGCGACGCCCTGCTTGAGCACGTCCACCCACATCCTGCGTTGCTCGCGGTTGCGGGTCTCCACAAACTCGAACTGCGGAAGCGAAGACAGCCGCTTGGCCTCGTCCTGGTAGATGACGACCTGCGCATGCCGGTTCTCGATGGCCTCGAACGAGGTCATGAAAAGACCCTTCACACGCTCCAGGGGATCGGATTCGCGTGCGACGATCTCGGCATAGCGCTCGAACAGCCAGTCGAGGAAGTCCCGCAGCACCTCCTCGACCATCTGCTCCTTGGACTTGAAGTGGTGGTAGAGGCTGCCGGACAGGATGCCTGCGGAGTCCGCGATGTCACGGACGGTGGTGGCCCGCAGCCCGCGCTCGGCGAACATGGCGGCGGCGAGCTCGAGAAGCTCGTCGCGCCTGCTCGACGGCGGACTGGACGATTCCTCCACCATTCGCCCACCATACCAACCAAGCACTTGCTAGGTCACTATTGGGTGATCAACGAGGCACTTCGGCCGCTTCCGGACAGCGTTTGTGGAGATCGTTTGTGGAGATACCGTGGAGAAAATTGGCCCGTCAGGCGAGGTCGCTGATCTTGGTGCCCTGTTTGTCGGCGGGCTGACAGAGACCCATGAGTAGCGTTCGCTTGTCGTCTACGTCACCGGTCGAGGCGTTGCGGGCCTCGCGCTTTTTGAGCATCTTGGCCACGGCTGCGTCCCTGTCGTTGACCCTCATGGCAAGGAAGTCCTTACAGGTGGTGTCGCCGCCGTCATTGCTGGCGCCCGAGCAACCGCTGATCACGACCATTGCGCTCGCGGCCACTGCCACGGCAACCGATAGCCGCTTCATCGCGGTCACGCCCGCTGGTTCGAAACCGAAATCACTTCTCCAGTCAGGTAACTGGAGTAGTCACTGGCCAGGAACGCAATGGTGGCGGCTACTTCCCACGGCTCCGCCGCCCGGCCGAACGCCTCGACCGACGACAGCTGGTCCAACAGCTCCGAGCTGCTGGTCTTCTCGAGAAACTTGTGCCTGGCGATGCTCGGCGACACCGCATTGATCCGGACGCCGAACTCAACGGCTTCGATTGCGCTGCAACGGGTCAGGGCCATCACACCCGCCTTGGCCGCCGCGTAATGCGACTGAGAGTGCTGCGCCCGCCAGCCCAGCACGCTGGCGTTGTTGACGATCACCCCGCCGTGGTCGGCGTCGCGGAAATACCGCAGCGCGGCGCGGGTCGCGCGCATCGTCGACGTCAACGTCACGTTGAGCACCCGGTCCCACTCCTCGTCGGTCATGTCGACAACCGGCGTCGTACCGCCAAGGCCCGCGTTGTTGACCAACACGTCCAGCCGACCCATCCGCGCTGTCGTCGAGGAGATCAGGGCGTCGACCTGCGCCGTGGACGTCACGTCGCACACCACGCTCTCGACCCGGCCGAGCCCGAGCTCCGTCAGCTGGTCGCGGGTCTCGCCAAGTCGGCGTTCGTGATGGTCGGAGACGACGACGTCGGCGCCCTCGGCCAATGCACGGCGCGCTACCGCGGACCCGATCCCGGTGCCGGCGGCCGCCGTCACGACGACGACCTTGCCAGTCAGAAGCCCGTGTCCGTCAATCTCTTTCGGCGCTTCGGCCAGGCTCATCAGCCCTTGACCTCTCTGGGTAGGCCGAGCACCCGCTCGGCGATGATGTTGCGCTGGATCTCATTGGACCCGCCGTAGATGGTGTCCGCGCGGGTGAACAGGTAGAGGTGCTGCCAGACGTCGAACTCGCCGTCTTCGGCCACCAGACCGGCCTTCCCGACGACGTCCATCGCCAACTCGCCAAGATCGCGATGCCAGTTGGCCCACAACAGCTTCGACACGTTATCTTTCCCGGCGGCCCGGCCGCCTCCCTCCACATCCATGGTCGCCAACGCGTATGACCGCATCGTCTGCAGTCCCGCCCACGACCGGGTCAACCGCTCGCGGATCAGCGGATCGTCGTCGGCGCCGGTGCGCTTGGCCACCTCCACCAGGTTGGAAAGCTCACGCGCATAATGGATCTGCTGGCCAAGTGTCGACACACCGCGCTCGAACGTCAGCGTTCCCATCGCGACCCGCCAGCCATCGCCGGGCTCGCCGACCACCAGATCGGCATCGGTGCGGGCGTCGTCGAAGAACACCTCGTTGAAATCCGCCGCCCCGGTCAGCTGCACGATCGGGCGTATTTCGACGCCCGGCTGGTCCAGCGGCACCAGGAGATACGACAGGCCGGCGTGCCGCTTGGAGCCCTTCCCGGTGCGCGCCACCACGAAGCACCACTGCGACAGGTGCGCCATCGACGTCCACACCTTCTGGCCGTTGATCACCCACTGGTCGCCGTCGAGCTCGGCCGTGGTCGCCACATTGGCCAGGTCGCTTCCGGCGCCGGGCTCCGAGTAGCCCTGACACCACAGCTCGGTCACATCGAGGATCTTCGGCAGGAAGCGCTTCTTCTGCTCTTCGGTGCCGAACGCGATCACCGTCGGGCCGAGCAGTTCCTCGCCGAAGTGGTTGACCTTGTTGGGCGCGTCCGCGCGGGCGTACTCCTCGTAGAACGCGACGCGGTGCGCGACCGTCAGTCCCCGTCCGCCGTGCTCCTCTGGCCACCCGAGACACGTCAACCCCGCGGCGGCCAGATGCTGGTTCCACCTGCGCCGTTCATCGAAAGCCTCGTGCTCGCGGCCCGGTCCGCCGAGCCCCTTGAGCGCGGCGAACTCACCGACCAGATTGTCGGCGA
>JAVXWV010000856.1:0-4252 GCA_032230775.1 Mycobacterium sp.
CGGCCCGGCGTCGACGGGCTGCAGCGTGACGCTGCCACCGGCCGCCTGCACCGCGGACGCGCAGCATCGGCGTTGTCCACGGCGATGTAGGTGTTCCACTCAACCTGCCCATCGCCCTGCGGCGGCCCTATCGCCGCCACGACGGCACCGTCGAGCGACGCGATCAAGTACGTGCCGGGCACCTCGGCGGGTACGGCGTCGGTGAACGTCCAGCCGAACAGGCCGGCATAGAAGTGACGAGCGGCATCCACGTCGGGTTGTTCGGTATCAACCCAGCAGGTGACCCCCGCGGGATAGGTGCGTTCACTGGTCATTGGCGTCGACTTTCCTTTATTTCCAAAGTGATGCGAACTATTCTGATGTCGGCATATGTTCATATGCGTCCGTGTGAGCGAACTCTGCTCCCACCCTCTCAGGTGGTCAGAGCGACAGAGGAGTTGATCTGCGATGCGAACATCAGAGGCCAAGGCCGGCTCGGGTTGTAATTGCCATTGCAACGCCTGTGACGGCGGCCATCACTGCGGTAACCCGCCCAACTGCAACATCAGAAGGTAGCCCCTAGCGCGAAGCGCTAGCTTCGCCGAATCAACCCCCGCGTGGCCCGGGGTATTTCGCCTGCCTAAGTAAGTGCGGGAGACGACGCTCACCGAGATCTGCATCAGGGCTGTAGATCTCGCCGGATCACGACCCTATTGCAGATTTTCGCGTCGAGGCGCTTACCCGCAGCTACGCCCGGCTCGACACACACTCCTGCTGGCCGGTAGGTAAGCCGGGGGCAGCAGTGACGACACCGTGCCTCAAGATCGCCAATCTGGAAGTACTACCAGGCGCGGAAGGAGTGCGACCATGCGTACCCGACTCGGTTATCTCACGCCGCTACTGGGATCGGTGGCCACTTCGGTAGCGATCGGCTCAGCGCCGATTGCGGCGGCGGCTCCATCTGCGACTCAGGCTCAGCAGTCATGCGCGCCCGTGGGTAGCGCGCAAACAGATTGCCAGTCGCCCGGCAACGTCCAGGTCTATGTCGGCCCTCCGCAGGTTGACTACTACACCCATAGGGGCGGCGCCACGTGATCTGTCATGCCACGGGAAGATCAGATACCGGGAAGAACGCAGCCTGCTGATCGGCGCTCTGCGCCGTCGGTCCTGGCTGAACGGCGACCTCCGCATTGCCCGGCATCTGGTACACGCTCGGCCCAGCCGTGTCCGTGGTGGTGGGAGCCGGGGATGGGTACTGCGGATGGGTAGCGTTCTGCGCCGCTAGCCCTATCTGAGCGGTGATCTCCGCGTTGCCCGGCATCTGGTACACGGTCGAGTCACCCATGTCAGTGCCATTGTGAACCTGGAGTGCAAGTTGAGGAGCCCGCAAAACGGAGGGTCGAGGCTGAAACCCGCTGTATAGCGGGTTATATCCAAATGCCTGCCACTTCGGGTTATGCCCCACCGCCGGCCACCTCGCGTTATATCCCAACCCAAGCCACTTCGGGTTGTTGGAGTGGGGGGAAACTCGAGGCAAGGCGCGAGGCGAGGTATGGACCTGCGAATTGCCCGGCCTTTGACAGTTCGTCGATCCGCCCGCGTCGGAGCAATGCTGCTCACTCGGTGCCGCCGAAGCATTCGGCGCGGCGGCGATCGCTATCGCAGCGGCGGCGGCGGCGGCCAACAGAAACGTCGCGTGGCGCAGTCTGATTCGCACGGCGACGTCTCAACACCCGTCGGGGTGCCGACGCAGACGCTCCAGCACGTGAATGGCGCGATCGGCCGCCACAAGCAGTGGCCACTGCACGATCTCGGCCACCGCTGTCGCGACGGAAGCCATCACCGTCACATCCGTGGCAAGTACTAGGCGAGCGTCGCGACCATTTCGAGATGGCGGAGTCATAAAGCCAACGATCGCCTTACCGTCGTCCGATGTCGTCAACGCTGACGCCCAACGGTGCTGCCCGTCACCTACAAATGTGAGTTACCGGCTAGCCGTAATGGTCGGCTATGGGATCGACATCGCGATGCCGTCGAGGATGTCGTGCTCGCTGACCACCAGCTCGTCGATGCCGGACCGGCTGCCCAGCGCGGACGCTAGTTCCTCGACGATGATGGCGCCGCCGCCGATGACGTCGACGCGGCCCTCGTGCATCGGCCCAAGCGCGGCGCGTTGCTGGCGCGTCATCGCGATCAACTCGTCGCACACCGGCAGCAGCTCACCGAACCCCACCCTGGACAGGTGGATGGCGTCCGAATCGTAGGTCGTCATCTGCTGCGCCAGAGCCGACAGCGTCGTCATCGTGCCTGCCACACCCACCCAGGTGTGGGCCCGTTCGACGGGCACCACCTGCAGCGCGTCCCCCAGACCCTCGCGGACGACGTCGCGCGCAGCGGCGATCTCTGCTGCTGTCGGCGGATCGGAGTGCAGGCACCGTTCGGTCAGCCGCACACAGCCGATGTCGGTGGAGAAGCTCGCTTCAGCGTCGCGCTCGCCCAGCACTACCTCGGTCGAACCGCCGCCGAGGTCGACGACCACGAAAGGCGCTGAGGCGGAGTCCAATTCGTCGATGGCACCGTGGAACGACAATGCTGCCTCCTCGGTGCCGCTGATCACCTCGGCCACCGCACCGGGAACCACGGCACCCAGCACGTCGGCCGTCATCGCGAAGAACACGTCGCGGTTTGCGGCGTCGCGGGTGGCCGACGTTGCCACCATCCGTACCTTGGGTACCTCGAAATTGCGCAGCAGCTCGGCGTAGTCGACCAACGCCGCCCTCGTGCGCGCGAGTGCGTCAGGCGCGAATTGCCCTGTGGCGTCGACGCCTTGGCCCAACCGCACGATCCGCATCTCGCGGTGCACGTCGCGCAGACGGCCGTCGACCTTGTCGGCGATCAAGAGTCGGATCGAGTTGGTGCCGCAGTCGATCGCCGCCACCCGATTCACGATGTCCACTTGTCCCTCTCCAGAATGCCCGCCATCGCCGGCTCATCGGCCAACACCGCAAGTGCTTCGTCGCCAAAGGGATTCAAGCCGGGGCCCTTGGCCAGCGAGTGCGCGATCACCACGTGCAGACACTTGACCCGCTCGGGCATGCCGCCGCCGGAAAACGTTGTGCCAAGCGGTTCAATCGCATCACGCTCCGCCAGATAGGACTCGTGGGCCCTCCGGTACGCGGCGGCCAACTCCGGATCCTGTTGCAGCCGTTCGGTCATCTCCCGCATCAGGCCAGCCGATTCCAGCCGGCTGGCCGCCGCAGTCAACACCGGATGCGTCAGGTAGTACAACGTCGGAACCGGCGTTCCATCCGGCAGTCTCGGCGCCGTCTTGACCACGCCCGGCTCGCCGTTCGGGCACCGGTAGGCGATCTCGAGCACGCCGCGGGAATCACGGCCCAACTGCCGCGCGATGGCGTCGAGATCCGCAGGCTCAACCACCGGGAGGGGGCGCACTCGGCGGAGCCGGTGGCGGTGGCGGGCCGGGCGCCGGCGCGTCGGGCACGATGGTCGGCGAAACACCATGCGGCGCATCGGCGATGGTGTGCCACAGCGATGTGTACCAGGGCTGGTCGGGGTTCGCCTTCGCGGGTTCGCTGCCCGGTGTGCCTGGCACAGCCGCGTTCGCAGGCAACTGCACCTGGTATGGAATGTCCCCTGGCATCACGAATCCGAGCCGTTCACGCGCCTGCGCCGCGACGAACACCGGGTCGCCGAGTTTGACCTTCTGCTCTTCGAGGTCGGCGATCTGCTTGCGCAGTTGCTCCTCGGTGGCCTGCAGCTGCTTCATCTCGGTGCGCTGCGCGAAGTAGGTGCGCACGGGACCCGCGATGGTCAGGGTAAGCACACAGATAACCGCAGCGAGGATCGCCGCGCGCCGAGCCGCCGAGCCGAACCGTTGCTCGGACTGCTGCTCCGCCGAGGCCACAATGGCTTCCCGGATGGTTTCCTTCGGCTTCTCAATTGGCTCCGCCTCCGGTGCGGATCGCGTCTCGGTCGACCGCGGCTTGCGGCGTGCAGGCGCAGCCCCCTTAGGACGGCCCGCTGGGGACCGTCGCTTCGGATCGGGCCGTTTCGCCTCGGGCACGGGCTATTTCGTCTCCACCGAGAAGCGCGGGAAGGCCAGATCGCCGGCGTAGCGGGCCGCGTCGCCGAGGGTCTCCTCGATGCGCAGCAGCTGGTTGTACTTGGCGACCCGCTCGCTGCGCGCAGGCGCACCGGTCTTGATCTGGCCGCTGCCGACCGCGACAGCGAGGTCGGCGATCGTGGTGTCCTC
>JAVXWV010000006.1:0-2581 GCA_032230775.1 Mycobacterium sp.
GCGATTCCACCCGCAGCGTCAAAGCCGTTGGCTCGGAAGCAGTTCCGGGTGCGCCGGTAACACCATCACCAGTTCCGGCCTCGACGTATCATCTGTCGCCCGACGAGACCGAACCGTTGGACAGCTATGGGCGGACCTCCAATCCGACGTGGCGCCAACTGGAATCGGCGCTTGCGGAGCTTGAGGGCGCTGCGACGGCGTTGACGTTCGGCTCCGGCATGGCGGCGATCACGTCTGCGCTTCGAGTACTAGCCAAACCGGGCACCAAGCTCGTGGTGCCCGCCGATGGGTACTACCAGGTGCGCCGGTATGCGAACGAATACATTGCACCACAAGGGGTTACGGTCGTAGAGGCGGGCAGCGCCGACATGTGCGAGGCATCGGCCGACGCCGACGTTGTGCTGGCCGAAACCCCGGCCAATCCTCGGCTGGACGTCGTCGACCTTCACTATCTGGCGATGACCTGCCGTCGCCGCGGTGCCACTCTGGTCGTCGACAACACCACCGCGACCCCGTTTGGCCAGCAGCCGCTGTCGCTTGGCGCCGACCTTGTGGTGGCCAGTGCGACCAAGGCGCTCTCGGGACACAGCGATCTCCTTGCGGGCTACGTCGCAGGCAGCCAGCAGGAACTCATGGCGGCGGTCGAACGAGACCGGCTGCTGGCCGGGCCGATACTCGGCGCATTCGAGGCGTGGCTGGTGCTGCGCAGCCTCGGCAGCGCAGGCCTGCGGTTCGAACGGCAGTGCCACAACGCGCAGGCGCTCGCCGTGATGCTGCGCGCGCATCCGGCCGTGAAGTCGGTGCGCTATCCGGGTCTTCCCGACGATCCGTCGCATCAGATCGCCACGATGCAGATGAAGCGCTTCGGTGGGCTTGTCGCGGTGGAGTTGGAGGACGCCGCGGCCGTACACGCTCTGGTGGAACGCAGCGCGCTGCTGATCGCGTCAACGAGTTTCGGCGGCATCCATACGTCGGTGGACCGACGAGCCCGCTGGGGTGACCCGGTCAGCGACGGTTTCGCCCGCATCTCGCTGGGCATTGAGGACACCGACGATCTGATCGCCGATTTCGACCAGGCGCTCGGGTAGCGCGCGGAGGTCCGGCTCCGGCCTGCTCTTGAGGGACGACAAGAAGTGTTCTGCCATCGTCGGTTCGTTGTTGGCGTCGGTGGCCACCACGGCACTTACGACGACGTCGTCGCGGTAGAAGAACAGACCAGTCAACGCCGCCCAATCGGCGCCACCGCGGCCGACCAGCTTTACGCGGAACTTCCGCGTCTCGACCCCCTCGAAATCGCCTGTGGTCCGCGAAATCTCCCTGACCGCGACGGGACTGCTCTGTTTTGACTCCATCTTTGCCCGCGCATTTTCGATGGAGCCGTCGACGACGACGTCGAGGGAATTCGGGGCGATTCCATTCAGGGCCGTCTCGGCGAGCGCGTAGTAGCCGCTGTCGACCTCCAAGTCGGTGAGCTGCGTCGAGAGGTCGCTTATGGGTATTTGGATCGTCTCCGTGGTGGGCTGTCCAGGGAATTCGATGACGTAGTCGCCGGTTGCGCTGATGGCCTCCTACCAGTCGGCTTTCTCGCGCCCCAACCAGACGGCGGCCGCCGTGATGAGCGCTATCAGCAGCGTGAGCGTCGGCCGCCGATAACGATTCTTCTTCGTCTGCATCGTGTATCTCCCTGGTTGGCCGGAAGGATACTGCAGGTCAGCGCGCTCGGTCGGGCGGTTTCCGGTGAGGGCGGTAGCCTCTCTAGGTTGTGACTGCCCCTCATGCGTCCGGGTCCACTGGACGCGTCCGCGTCGCTGTTGTCTACGGCGGGCGCAGCTCCGAGCACGCGATTTCGTGTGTTTCCGCTGGCAGCATCCTGCGCAACCTCGACTCGGAGCGCTTCGAGGTTGTCGCCGTGGGCATCACCCCCGGCGGATCGTGGATGCTGACCGACGGCCGACCGGAGACTCTGGCGATCACCGACGGTCGGTTGCCTGAGGTGACAGGGGAATCGGGTACCGAGCTGGCGTTGCCCGCGGACCCGGTCCGCGGCGGCCAATTGCTGTCCATCGGTCAGGGTGGCGAGGTGCTCGCCGCGGTCGACGTCGTCTTCCCCGTTCTGCACGGACCGTATGGCGAGGACGGCACCATCCAGGGGCTGCTCGAGCTCGCAGGCGTGCCATACGTCGGCGCGGGTGTGCTGGCCAGCGCCGCCGGGATGGACAAGGAGTTCACCAAGAAGCTGCTCGTCGCCGAGGGCCTGCCGATCGGCGACCATGTCGTGCTGCGACCGCGCCGCGACACCGTCGAACTCGAGGATCGAGAGCGGCTGGGACTGCCGGTGTTCGTCAAACCGGCACGCGGCGGCTCGTCCATCGGTGTCAGCAGGGTGACGGCATGGGACCAGCTGCCCGCGGCGATCGCCCTGGCCCGCAGGCATGACCCGAAGGTGATCGTCGAGGCGGCGGTTGCTGGGCGCGAATTAGAGTGTGGCGTATTGGAATTCCCCGACGGCCGGGTCGAGGCCAGCACGGTCGGCGAGATCCGGGTCGCGGGGGTGCGGGGCCGCGAGGATGCGTTCTACGAC
>JAVXWV010000031.1:0-6947 GCA_032230775.1 Mycobacterium sp.
CCAGGCCGATCGCGGAGACGCGCGGGCCCGGACCGAGGGTGCGTTCGTGCACGAGAATCGCCTCTTGTCAGGCTTGGGTTGCCGGGCTGGCCTGGTCGGCCGCGGCGTACTGCTCGTCGGTGACGGGGTCGAGCCACGTGGTGCCGTCGCCGTCCTCGACGCCTTCGAGCATGGCGAGGTGGCTCATCATGCAGTCGACGCCGGCGCCGTGCCAGTGCTCTTCGCCGGGCGGAGTCCAGACGGTGTCGCCGGGGTTAGGCGGAGGACGGTGCCGTCGCGGGAGACGACCAGGCCGGCGCCGTCGGTGCAGAACAGGGTCTGGCCGAGGGCGTGGGAGTGCCAGTTGGTGCGGGCGCCGGGGGTGAAGCGGACGATGCTAGCGATCAGCCGGGACGGCTCAGCCTTCTGCTTGATCGGGTTGACGTAGACGTCGCCGGTGAAAGCACTGTCGGAGGCTTTGGCGGTCTTGCTCGGTGTGATCAATTCCATGGATGGTCTCTCCTTCGGTATCAGGTGGCAGCGGCGGCCCGCGATCATTGTTCGCTGCGCGCTGGCGTCTGTCGTGGTCAGTCCGAGTTGGTGGTGTCTACCGGGCTGACCTCGGTGTCGGCTTCGTCCAGGGCTGCAGCGAGGCTGCTCGCGGCTTCGGTGGCGGCCCAGGAGGCCAGCAGGGCCAGGTTGTCTGCAGAGGGTGTGGCGGTTTCGGCGGTGTAGGCGGTGAGCACGAGGCCGGGGGCGGCGACGAGGTCCATCGAGTCGTAGGCCAGTTCCATGTAGCCGACGACGGGATGGTTGAACGTCTTGGTGCCGCCGCGGTGCAGGCGCACGTCGTGCGCTCCCCAGCGGGTGCGGAACGTCTCGCTGCGGGTGGCGAGTTCGCCGACGAGTTCGGTGAGGTCCTTGTCGTGTGGGTTGCGGCCCGCTTCGGTGCGCAGCAGCGCGACGGCAGTAGCGAGCGCGCCGTCATAGTCGGGGTAGTAGTCGGCGGCACGGTGATCGAGGAAGTCGAAACGGGCGATGTTGCCGCGGTGGGCGGGCTGGTCCAGGACCGGCCAGTAGAGGGCCCGGCCGAGGGCATTGCTGGCCAGGATGTCGAGGCGGCCGTTGCGGACGAACGCGGCGGTGCTGGTCATCGAGTCGAGCACGCGCTGCACACTGGGCGGGATCGGCGTCTTGCTGCGCCGTCGTGGAGTGCGCACGGGCTTGGCGGCGCGGGCGAGGTTGAACAGGTGCTCCCGCTCGGCGTCGTTGAGTTGCAAGGCACGGGCGACGGCGTCGAGGACGGCGTCGGACACGCCGCTGATGTGGCCCTTCTCCAGGCGGATATACCAGTCGGGGCTGACCCCGGCGAGCACGGCGACCTCTTCGCGGCGCAGCCTGGGCACTCGCCGCCGCCCGGAGGTCGGTAGCGAGACCTGCTCGGGGGTGAGCTTGGCGCGCCGGGTGGCGAGGAAGTCGCGGATCTCGGTGCGGTTGTCCACGGCGTCCACGCTACGAGCATCTGCGGCGTAAGGGAGGTCGAGCTTGTACCCCCGATAACTCGCCCTGCCACGCGCGCGAGAACCGCGGTTGCCTAGATGACATGACTGCGACACCCACCACGTCGAGCCCCACGGGGGCGACGGCTGCGACACCCTCGAGCGTTCCCGCGACGGCAGGACCGGCATCGACCAGCCCGGCTGCCGGCTCGGCGCGCGCGGGCGAGGACAGGCACGCCAGCTCCGCCCTGCTCGCGGCGCTGCTCGGGTTCTTCGTGGTCACCCTGGATGCGGTCGTGGTCAACGTGACGCTGCCGACGATCCGCGGGGAGCTGGGCGGCGGAGTCACGGGCCTGCAGTGGGTGGTCGACAGTTACACGCTGATGTTCGCCGCGTTGCTGCTCACAGCCGGGTCGCTGTCCGACCGGCTCGGCGCGCGGCGCGCGTTCGGCGCGGGAATGGTCGTTTTCGTCCTCGCCTCGGTGGGGTGCGGTCTCGCCCCGAGCCTGGGCGTGCTGATCGTGGCCCGGTTCGTGCAGGGCGCGGCCGCGGTGGCGATGATGCCCGCCTCGATGGCGCTGATCCGTCAAGCGTTCCCCGACGCGAAGGCCCGCGGGCGTGCTGTCGGGGTGTGGGCCATGGGCGGTGCGGTGGCATCCTCCTCGGGTCCGGTGCTTGGCGGCGTGCTGAACCTCGTCGACTGGCGGCTGATCTTCTTCATCAACGTCCCGGTCGGCGCGATCGCCTTGCTGCTGTTGGCCCGCATCCGCCCCTCGCAGCCGCGTGTCGTGCGGTTCGACCTGATCGGGCAGGTCACCGGCGTGCTGGCGATGGCCGGGCTGACCTTCGGCGCCATCGAGGCCGGAGCGAACGGGTTCCGCGACCCTGCCGTGATCGCCGCGTTCACTGTCGCCGCGGCTGCGCTGGCCGGGTTCGTCCGCGCGCAGCAGGTTGTCGCTCACCCGATGATGCCGCTGCAGCTGTTTCGCTCCCGCACCGTGATCATCACGGTGGTCAGCGGGTTCGCGTTCATGGTCGGCTACTACGGCCTGCCGTTCGTGATCAGCCTGTTCCTGCAGCAGCATCGCGGTTTGGACGCGCTGCAGACCGGAGTTGTGTTCCTGCCGATGATGTTGATCGGCTTGGTGCTCACCCCGTTCTCGGCGCGCATGAGCGAACGTCTCGGCCGCAAGACCCTCATCGTCGCCGGCCTGCTGCTCATGGCCGCCGGGCTGGCAGTGATCGGCCTGCTGCTCGCGTCGACACCGCTGTGGCTGCTGGCCGGGCTGATGGTGTTCGTCGGGCTCGGCGGACCGACCGTCTCACCGCCGGCGACCACCGTTTTGCTGGACTCTGTGCCCGAAGCCCAGTCCGGTGTCGCCTCCGGAGTGTTCAACACCAGCCGCCAGGTCGGCGGCGCACTCGCCATCGCCGTGTTCGGTGGCCTCCTGGCCGACCCCGTCACGTTCGTGCACGGCGTGCACACCAGCCTGCTCATCGCCGCCGCCGTGATTGCCCTGACCACCGTGCTCGCCCTGTTCCTGCCCACCACCAAGGAGCACTCATGACCAGCCACACAACCAGCACCAGCACCGGCGGCGGCTCGAATCCCTCCGCCTGGCCAGCCGACACACTGGACCGGTTCGGCGCCGCCGACGAGATCGACATCAGCACCCGCCGCGACGACGACAACCTGCGCGGGTTCGTGCCGATCTGGATCGTCACCGTCGACAACGCCCTCTGTACGTGCGCTCCCACCGCGGACACGACGGCGCCTGGTACCGACACGCCACCGCGCGACCGGCCGGCGCGATCCGGACCGCCGCGGCCAGCAGGCCGACGTCACCTTCACCCCGATCGACCCGCACCAGCGTGACCTGCTCGAGGCGATCGGCGACGCCTACCGGGCCAAGTACGGCCGTTACGGCGACCGCTACCTGCAGCCGATGCTCGCCGAACAAGCCGTCGCCGCCACCCTGCGACTCATCCCGCGAACCTGACGCAGTAGCCACCCCGCCAACCCGCAGAGAAAGGAATCCCTCATGACCCAGGAAAAGGAACCATCCGGCGCGCAGAAGGCATTCGGAGAGTTCGCCCCCGACTTCGTGCACTTCACCGACGACGTGCTGTTCGGCCAGGTGTGGCCGCGCACCGAGCTGTCACCGAAGGAGCGCAGCCTGGTGACCGTGTCTGTGCTGGCCACGCTCGGTGCTACCGACCAGCTCGTGTACCACCTCGGCCTGGCCAAGGAAAACGACAACACCGAGGCCGAGCTGATCGAGGCGATCACCCACATCGCGTTCTACGCCGGCTGGCCGCGGGCCATGTCCGCGATGACCGTCGCCAAGCAGGTGTTCGCCGCATGACCGCCCACCCTGGTTCGGCAGCTGGCTCGGCAACGCCGGGCGTGAACCCGGTCTATGACTTCAGCGGGCAGGTCGCGTTCGTGACCGGCGCCAGCTCCGGCATGGGGCTGGCGACCGCGCGCGCGTTCGCCGAAGCGGGTGCAGCCGTGACGTTGGCTGACGTCAGGGACGACGCGCTGCGCACCGCAGAACACGAACTGGCCGACGCTGGGCACCGGGTCTTGGCCGTGCGGTGCGATGTGAGCGACGAGCAGCAGGTCGCGGCCGCGGTGGCCAGAACCGTGGAAACGTTCGGCAGCCTTGATCTGGCCTACAACAACGCCGGTATCCAATCCCCGATGACTGACGCCGCAGACGAGACCGCCGAGACCTTCGACCGCGTGAACGGAATCAACTTGCGCGGCATCTGGGCCAGCATGAAGCACGAGCTCGCCCAGATGCGCAGCCAGGGATCGGGCGCGATCGTCAACTGCTCCTCGCTCGGCGGGTTGGTCGGGCTACCTGGCCGGGCCGCCTACCACGCCTCCAAGCACGGGGTCATCGGCCTGACCCGCAGCGCCGCCCTGGAGTACGCGCCCCGAGGCATCCGGATCAACGCGATCTGCCCCGGCACCATCGAAACCCCGATGGTCACCGCCATGATCGACTCCGGTGACCTCGACCGCGACGAAGCCGCCGCCAATCAGCCCATCGGGCGTCTGGGCAGCGCTGAAGAGATGGCCGCGGCCGTGCTCTGGCTGTGCAGTCCCGGCGCCAGCTTCGTCGTGGGTGTCGCGCTACCGGTCGACGGTGGCTACACCGCCCGCTGATCCAACAAATCGCCGGCTACGCCAGATGAAGGAGCTTCCGCAGTGAGACCAAACAGGTCGACGAGCGCGTTGGCGGCCGCAGCGGCATTCGGACTGACCTCACTGATCGCTGCCGCCGCATGCACCAGCAGCCACACCACGAGACCGACGGCACGGGCGACCAGCAGCACTCCTATGACCAGCACGCCCGCGACCCCGGCATGCGCCAACTCACGCTCGGCATCCGACTCGGAAAGTAGGCACGCCATGCAGGTGACACTCACCATCGCCGGAGGCCAGTCCGACGGACGTCGAGCCACCGCCACGCTCGCCGACACCCCGACCGCGCGTGACTTCGCCTCCCAGCTGCCCTTGACACTCGACATGCACGACCTGCTCAGCCGCGAGAAACCGGGAACGCTGCCCCGCCCCCTGCACCCCACCGGCGAGGGGAAGGCCACCTACGAGGCCGGCGATCTCGGCTACTGGTCACCGAACCACGACCTGGCCATCTTCTACCGCCACGACGGCCAGACCATCCCCGATCCCGGGATCGTGCACCTTGGCCGCATGCAGACCGGCCTCGACGCCATCGCCGAAGCCGGCGACAGCTTCCGTCTCACCATCGACCGAACGCAGTAACCACCCGAAAACCAGGATCACCTCACGATTCAGAAGGGAACCACGCTATGCGTGGCGCAGTCATTTATGCCCCCGGCGACATCCGACTCGAAGACCGAGCCGACCCGACTATCGAACACCCCACCGACGCGGTCATCCGCATGTCCGCCACCTGCGTGTGCGGGTCCGACCTGTGGGACTACCGCGGCATCAACCCCGTCGAGCAGCCCACCCCGATGGGCCACGAATACGTCGGCATCGTCGAAGAAGTCGGCTCCGAGGTCACCTCGATCAAGCCCGGCCAGTTCGTGATCGGTTCGTTCTTCGCCTCCGACAACACCTGCGAGATCTGCCAGGCCGGTTACCAGACCAACTGCATCCACCGTGAGTTCGTCGGTGCCAACGGCGCCCAGGCCCAGTACTTGCGCGTCCCACTGGCTGACGGCACCCTCGTCGCTACTCCCGAGTCCCCGATGCCGATCTGGTGCCGTCGCTGCTGACCGCCTCGGACGTGCTGGGCACCGGCTGGTTCGGCGCCGTCGCCGCCGACGTGCAGCCCGGCAAACACCGTCGCCGTCGTCGGTGACGGCGCGGTCGGCCTGCTCGGCGTGCTCGCCGCCAAGCAGCTGGGCGCCGAACGGATCATCGCGTTCTCCCGCCACGAGCAGCGACAGAAGCTGGCCCGCGAGTTCGGTGCCACCGACATCGTTACCGAACGCGGCAGACGACGGCGTCGCCAAGATCAAGGACCTTACCCACACGCAGGAATCGATGATGCAGGCCATCCGCTCCACCCGACCCGGCGGCCACGTCGGCGTCTCCCACAACGTCGCCCTGCCCGGCGAGGAACTGTTCTACAGCCACGTCCACCTGCACGGCGGGCCCGCACCGGTACGCCGCTTCCTGCCCGACCTCACCGACCGCATCTGGAAGCGCGAGATCGACCCAGGCAAGGTCTTCGACCTCACCCTGCCGCTCGACCAAATCGCCGAGGGCTACAAGGCGATGGACGAACGCCGCGCAATCAAGACACTGCTACAGCCCTGAACCAAGCGCGACCGAGCAGGCACCAGCAGCGCCGGCAGCAGGGATGGAGCACGCAGGTGGACGCGGTCGAGACCGCCCGACACAGCATCTCGACGTCCCGCACAAGGATCCTCCTACGGCCGGCTGAGAGTCCCCTGGCTCGTGCTTGGTGGCGGCTAGGGTTCCCATCGTGGAGTCTCGTCGACGTGCCATTTGAGCGCAGTGACGATCGGAGGCAGGACCGTTCATGGGGTTTGGGACGTTCCCGCGCTGTCCGGTTGGACGTGAATGACGCGTCCGTTGACGACGGTGTGGGACGGCCGCAGGCCAGGGAGCCGTTCGGTCGGGCAGGTCGCGGGGTCGACGGGGCAGATCGCGAAGTCGGCCGGGGCTCCGGTCGCGAGCTCGCCGGTCAGCCCTCCGCCCAGCACCGGCGCCCCGGCCTGGGTGTAGAGGGTGGGAGCTTCGGCTCGGGTGATCGCGTGTTGAGGTCCGAGAACACCGCCGGCGTCGTACGGGTGGTCATGCCGTGGATGGCGCGCAGCGGGGCCAGCGGCCCGATGGGGTGGTCGGTGCCAGCGCTGAGGCCGACACCGGCGTCGAGCAGTTCACGCCAGGGGAACAGCTCGGCGGTGCGCGCGGCGCCCCAGGCGGCGACCAGCGCCGGG
>JAVXWV010000209.1:0-8895 GCA_032230775.1 Mycobacterium sp.
CTGTACGAGCCGGGTCTACCGCCAGCCAAGCGGTTGTGGGTGTACACACAGGAGTTTGACACCGTCGAGCTGAACGCCAGTTTCTACCGCTGGCCGGCCGATGCCACGTTCGCCCGGTGGCGGGACCGACTGCCGGCCGGCTTCGCGATGTCGGTCAAAGCCGCGCGCGGTCTGACCCATGCGCGGCGTCTGCGCTCACCAGAGGAGTGGATCGAGCGAATGGCGCGGGGCTGGCACGAACTAGCCGACCGGAGCGCCGCGCTCCTCGTTCAGCTGCATCCCGCACAGCAGCGCGACGACGACCGATTGGCCGATTTTCTCGGAAAACTCCCTGCCGAGATCACGACAGCTATCGAGTTCCGCCATCCGTCATGGGACGACCCAGCCGTTTTCGCGCTGCTCGAACGCTACGCGGCGTCCTACGTGGTGATGAGCGGCGCGGGGCTGCCCTGCGTCTTGAAGGCGACCGCGCCGCTCGTCTACGTCCGGCTGCACGGTCCCGATCGGGACAACCTCTACACAGGCTCCTACAGCCGCGACGAACTGAGTTGGTGGGCCGACCGCGTCTGCGAATGGCATAGGCAGGGTCGAGATGTGCTGCTGTACTTCAACAATGACGGTGACGGCAACGCTGTACGCAACGCCAGAGACCTTCGGGTAATGCTGGACGCCGACGGAGCCGGATAGCTCTGCGCTCAGAACTCGCACCCAGCAGCGGTAAGCCATCTTCCACGCATATTTCTCTCTGTGTGGTTTCAGGCAGATTCCGAACCTGCGACCTCTATATACAGGGTTTCAGCGGCCACATCAGCGCCATACCCGCGCCGGCGAGCAGCGCGCCCCCGACAACTCCGCGGCCCAGTAGATGCGCGCCGAGGCCGGCGAGCAGCATTGCCACCGCGGCCGCTGCGTGCCGGCTGGTCACCGGACGGCCCAGATAGATGCCACTACTCCGTGACACCACCCACGAGCGGTTCGTGTGGCCCACAGGGCGATGTCCACGGCGCTTTGGGCCTGCATGACCAAGCCGCGCGAGCCGACATTGCGGGCGCTGCGGTGTATCGCCTCGGCGGCGCCGGTGACGTCGAACGAGTCGCGTCCAGTCACCACGGGGCGGCTCTGTCGAGACCGCGACGCAACACGGTTAATTCGGAGCCGCAGATGTTTAGCACCGGTGGCAATTCCCGAGTTGTCAACGCCGCCAGGGAAGCAGCCAGACCATGCGAGCAGTGGTAGACGACGGGCCGAAGGACGTGTCGGTCAACGAAGTGCCCGATGCAGCGATCGAGGCGCCCGCTGATGCGGTCGTGACGACCAGCGCGACGAACATCTGCGGATCAGACCTGCACATCTACCAGGCCGGAGCAGCTGACTGGAGGCTAGCGAGGTCATCGGGCACGAAACCTCTTCGGGGTCGCAGTGTCGGTGTCAAGGTTGACGATCGTATGTGTCTGCCCTTCAACATCGGCTCAGCAACTCCAGCCCTTGCCGTTTCGACTCCGCTCAACGTGCGCGTCGGGTTGGGTTACCCATCCGTGAGGCTCTCCGCACCTGCCAGTCAGGATCGTCTGCAGTCCCGGGGGGTCCGACTGCGATCCCGTGCCATCACTGCCAACATCATCACCGAGCAATGCTGGGGTTCTTCGCGTTTGGCATGTCGGTTTCGAGGTCGGTTTCGCCGATGTGCTTCGGTTCCATCGCGAGCCGGCTGTGCCGTGCACCGTGCACGAAGTAGACCACCAGGCCCACCGCCATCCAGACAAGGAATCTGACCCACGTCGCGGCGGGAAGGTTCAGCATCAGGTACAGCGCGGTGAGTGCCGCGAGCACCGGCACGACGGGGACGCCCGGACAACGAAACGCGCGCTTGAGATCGGGGCGGGTGCGTCGCAGCACCAAGATCGCGATCGCGACGAGGACGAAGGCGAACAGCGTTCCGATGTTCACCAGTTCGGCGAGCGCGGTCAACGGCACGAACGTCGAGACGGCGGCGACGACGACGCCGGTCAGCATGGTCGTGCGCAGCGGGGTGCCGAATCGTGGGCTGGTCTTCGCGAATGCCATGGGCAGCAGTTGATCCCGGCTCATCGCGAAGAAGACCCGGCTTTGACCGAGCATCAGAACCATCATGACTGTCGTCAGTCCTACCAGAGCACCAACTGAGATCAGGTTGGCGAAACCCGGGTGACCGACCGAACGGAATGCTTCGGCCAGAGGAGCGTCGACCTTGATGTCGGTGTACTTGACCATCCCCGTCACCACGATTGCCACCGCGACATAAAGCACGGTGCAGATGCCCAGGGAGCAGAAGATACCAATGGGCATGTCCCGCTGAGGCTTTTTGGTCTCCTCGGCAGTCGTCGCGACGATGTCAAATCCGATGTAGGCGAAGAACACCAAGGCCGCTCCCGTGAAGATCCCGCTGACTCCGAACGAGCCGGGCGCCAACCCCAGATCTTGTAACAGCGACGAAGTGGCGTGCGCGCCTGAGGCAGCTTTAGAGCCCGAAGGTGGGATGAAGGGCGAGTAGTTGCTTGACTTGATGAAGAACAAGCCGGCCACGATCACCAGCAGCACGATGGCCACCTTGATCACCACGAACACGAAGTTCACGTGCGAGGAGATCTTGATTCCCACGCACAGCACGCCGGTAAGGATCAGCACGATCACGGCCGCAACCAGATTGTGCCCCTGCCCATAGGCGAAGCCTGGGATGGTGACGCCGACCCCCTTCATCACGTCGGCGAAGTAGCTTGACCACCCCACGGCGACCGTGCTGGCCCCCAGAGCCAACTCCAAGATCAGATCCCAGCCGATGATCCACGCGACCAGTTCGCCGAGGCTCGCGTACGAGAACGTGTATGCCGAGCCAGCCACCGGCACGGTACTAGCGAACTCCGCATAACACAGTGCAGCCAGCGCGCATGCAATGCCCGAGAACACGAACGACAGTGCAATGGCGGGGCCGGCCTTTTCCCCGGCAGCCTCCCCCGTCAGCACGAAGATGCCGGTGCCAAGGATCACTCCGACCCCGAACACTGTCAGCTGCATCGGGCCTAACTCCCTGCGCAGTTGATGCTGGGACTCCTCGGTGTCCGCGATGGATTGCTCCACGGTCTTGGTGCGCATGATGTTCATTGGGCGTCCCCAATCTCCGTTAGAGCGGCGCAGTGGCCGAAATTGAGCAGAGCGGATCTCGGGGGCATGCCCGCCGTTGGCGACGAGCAAACGCTTCGGGCAATGACGGCGGCTCCGTCCGCGACAACCCCGGCGATTCTCGCAGGGCAACGCCCGATTCGTTTGCGGCGCGCAGACTGTAAATTTGCCTCACCGCCGTGCGATAGGGTAGCTGACCCCGGCGGGCATGGCAGGCGATTATGCCGCTAACCTGCGGTTTTAGAAGTCCCAGTCCTCGTCTTCGGTGTTGACGGCCTTGCCGATCACATAGCTCGAACCCGAACCCGAGAAGAAGTCGTGGTTCTCATCGGCGTTGGGACTCAACGCCGACAGGATCGCCGGGTTAACGTCCGTCTCGTCGCGCGGGAACAACGCCTCATAGCCGAGGTTCATCAGCGCCTTATTCGCGTTGTAGCGCAAGAACTTCTTGACGTCCTCGGTCAGGCCGACCTCGTCGTAGAGATCCTGGGTGTACTCCACCTCGTTGTCGTAGAGCTCGAACAGCAGCTCGTAGGTGTAGTCCTTGAGCTCGGCCTTGCGAGCGTCGTCCTCGACCGCCAGCCCCTTCTGGTACTTGTAGCCGATGTAGTAGCCGTGCACGGCCTCGTCGCGGATGATCAGCCGGATCATGTCGGCGGTGTTGGTCAGCTTGGCGCGGCTCGACCAGTACATCGGCAGATAGAAGCCCGAGTAGAACAGGAAGCTCTCCAGCAGCGTGGAGGCCACCTTGCGCTTCAGCGGCTCGTCGCCCTTGTAGTACTGCATGACGATCTCGGCCTTGCGCTGGAGGTTGGGGTTCTCCTCCGACCAGCGGAACGCGTCGTCGATATCGGCCGTGGAGCACAGCGTCGAGAAGATGTTGCTGTAGCTGCGCGCGTGGACGGACTCCATGAACGCGATGTTGGTGTAGACCGCTTCCTCGTGCGGGGTCAACGCGTCGGGGATCAGGCTGACCGCGCCGACGGTGCCCTGGATGGTGTCCAGCAGCGTCAGGCCGGTGAACACGCGCATGGTCAGCTGCTTCTCGTGGGCGGTCAGCGTGTTCCACGACGGGATGTCATTGGACACCGGCACCTTCTCTGGCAACCAGAAGTTGCCGGTCAACCGGTCCCACACCTCGGCGTCTTTTTCGTCCTGCAGCCGGTTCCAGTTGATCGCCGAAACGCGGTCGACCAGCTTCACTCTTTCGGTCACCAGAACCTCACTTCACCGCAGAAAGTCGTTTGCCGAACTGGCACCATCGACACTACCTCTGGGGGCCGACAACGCCTGGAACCGCAACAGCTTGTGTTTTCGTGTCGAGCCCAATTCCGAAGAATTTGTACTCGGACGGCTTCAGCTTGCGGGTATCGCGCCAGTACTCCCAGGTCATACCACTCCACAGCGTGCGGTTGACGCCGTGCTCGTCCAGGTACCAGCTCCGGCAACCACCGGTGTTCCAGACCGAGCGGGCCAGGTCGCCCTGCAGCTCGGCGTTGTCGCGGTCCTGCGCACTACGCGTCGGGGCCAACGCCTGCGCGTCGAACTCGTCTACCGCGCCGATCGCTTGGGCGACATAGCGGATCTGCGACTCGATCATGAAGACGACGGAGGTGTGCCCCAGGCCGGTGTTGGGGCCCAGCAGGAAGAACAAATTGGGCATGTCCGCGACGGCGACGCCATGGTGTGCTACCACGCCTTCACGGTTCCATCGATCGACCAGGTCCTCCCCGCCCGCGCCCTTGATGTCGACGTAGGTATAGGAGTCGGTGACGTGGAATCCAGTGGCGAACACGATCACGTCGACCTTGCGCTCGGTGCCGTCGGCGGTGACGATGCCATCGGGCGTGATGCGCGCGATGCGGTCGGTGATCAGCCGTGTCTTCGGATTCGCGACACCCTGATAGTAGTTGGGCGAGTAGAGGATTCGCTTGCAGCCAGCGCGATACGTCGGCGTCAGCCTTCGGCGCAGCTCTTTGTCCTTGACGGCGCGCCGGATGTTGAACTTGCCGACCAGTTCCACCGCCCGCAGCAGTGCGGGCCGTCGGGTCATGGCGAAACCGAGGCCCTCGAGCCACCAGTAGATGCCGCTGCGCACCGCCAGTCGCAGCCCAGGAACGTAGGCGAACGCGCGCTTGAGGCCCTCCGGAAAGGGCTTATTGGGCCGCGGCACCACCCAAGGCGGTGTGCGCTGGTAGAGCTGCAGCTCGCTGACGTCGTTCACGATCTCGGGCACGATCTGGATCGCGCTTGCGCCGGTTCCGATGACCGCCACCCGCTTGCCGGTGAGATCGACGCTGTGGTCCCACTGCGCGGAATGGAAAGCCACGCCGCGGAATTCGTCCTTGCCCTCGATGTCGGGGATCAACGGGATGTGCAATGCGCCCGCTCCGGAGATCAGGAACTGTGCGACAAACTCCTGCCCGTCCGCGGTGAAGACATGCCAGCGGTACTCGGAGTCGTCCCAATGCGCACGATCGACGAGCGAGTTGAATCTGATGTAGCGGCGCAGCCCGTACTTATCGGTGACGCCCTTGAGGTAGTCCCAAATCTCTGGCTGCGGGGAGAACAGCTTGCTCCACGTCGCCTTCGGCTCGAAGGAGAACGAGTACAGGTGCGATGGGACGTCACACGCGCAGCCCGGGTAAGAGTTGTCCCGCCAGGTGCCACCGACGTCGTCGGCCTTCTCCAGAATCAGGAAGTCCACGCCCTGCCGCTGCAGCGCAATGGCCATCCCAAGACCGGAGAAGCCGGTCCCGATGATGAGCGCACGGGTGTGCACGGCTTTCTGGGTGCTGCTCTCGGCCTGCTCGGGGGCAACCGTCATCGATCGGGTCCTTCCTGGGAACGCCGGTACCGGGTAATTCCGACTCCCAGATTAACCGTCTCAGCTGTCGGAGCCAACGCTACTCATCACGCGAAGGAACGGGCTCGTCCGGCCGACTGATGCCGGTCCGCGTCGAACGTCTCGAAGTGGCCCGATCCCACCATGCCGATTCCGCGCTGCGGCATATGAAAGTCGCCGAGGCGGGCTTGCCGCATCAGCGGCCCGCTGGGGCCGAGGTCTTGACCGTGCAGCACCGCGCGCGAGTCGGCGATCACCCATAGCTGCTTCGGGGCCATCGAATAACACTGCCCGTTGGGAGCGCGGCCAGTCAGCCGAACGTCACCGACGCCCAGCGTTCGCTTGGCGACCCGGCTAAGCCGCTTGAGGTTCGAAGGGTCTGTCCACGCCGACTCGGACAGCCGGCTGCCGATCGTGCTCATCAGCCGGGTGGCCCTGGTGGCCTGCAAATCGACTGTCCAGTGCAGCACTCCGGGGATTTCGACGACGACGGACCACGGGCCGAGCCAGCTCACACTGATATCGCACTGAACCGCGTCGTTGGGGGTGGCCGAGCCGAAGTAACGAGCGCAGCTCTGCTGCCCGGGCGTCGTCGCGTAGAACGTCCAATTACACGACGGGTCGCGATGCCACACCGACAGGTACGGGGGCGCGAAGGTCGTCGCAGGGAATTGGCGCATCGCCAGGTAGTGGCCATTGGAGAACGGAAGGCCCATGATTCCGAATCCGACAAACCGCTCGTCGTCGCCTGGGGGCAGCATCGGGTTGGCCAGCACGGCCGCAACGGAGTCTTGTGGGGTGTGTTGTTTCGTCATGCGGTGATGGTCGCGCGCAGCGCGGTCCCACTACATGAGGCGTCTGCCCCAAATCATCGGCTGTTGTCAGGCGACGTGTTCGCGGCGGCGGACGCCCTCGTGCAGCGGCAGGTCCGGGTCGATCTTGATGCCCAGCAGTTCACAGGTTCCGTTGATGGCGCCGATCATGATCGTCGTCATGTGCGCGATGAATTCCTCCGGCGGCATCCGGCGCGGACTGTCAACGTCGGGCCCCAGCCACCAGTCGGTGGCCGCCGCGGCCGACCCGAATGTCGTATACGCGGCGAGTTCGATTGCCGCGCCGTCTAATTCCATCTCCCGCAGTTCGTTGTTGAACATGCTGGCCATCGCCAGCGTGATCCCGCGACCCTCGTTGAGCGCGCGCATGGTCGACTCGCTCTGCTCGGCGAAGCGGCCCTGAATCAGGAAGCGACAGACGTTGGGATGCTCGTCGACCAGGCGCACGTACTGCTCGACGCTGCGCCGGATGACCTCGCGAGCGGGATCGGATTCGAGGTTGATGGACGGGAAGATCGCGGCCCACAAGACGTCGCGCAGCCGCTCTCCGATCGCCTGGAACAAATCCGACTTGTCGGTGAAATGCCGATAAATCTTTGGCTTCGCGGTGCCCGCCTCTTCGGCGATCTCGCGGAGGCTCAAATCGGGTCCGAGCCGGTCGATCGCCCTGAAGGAGGCGTCGACGATCTCCGAGCGCACCTTCTTGCGATGCTCGCGCCAGCGCTCACTGCGGGCGTCCACCTTGACACCCGGTTCGCCGCTGGGACGTGACCTGGAGATACGTCGCACGCGATAACTGTACCGCCCAGGCATCGCTGACCTGCCCAGACCGTGCCGCAGCTCAATGATTACCGAAGTATTAGGGCAATTCGCCCGCTGAGATGGGAGCCGTCCGCCTGGGTACTATTCCTGCGACAGTCAATTTAGAGAGAGACGCATGACGCAGCGATACGACCTGGTAATCGCAGGTGGTGGCCCCTCGGGTTCGGCCGCCGCGTGGCAGGCCGCGCAGACCGGCGCGAAGGTTGTGGTCCTGGACAAGGCCGAATTTCCGCGCGACAAGCCGTGCGGCGACGGTCTCACCGCCCGCGCCACCAGCTATCTGCAGAAGATGGGACTGGCCGAGGAGGTCGCCAAGTTCCACCGCGTCAACCGGGTGACGGTGTTCAGCCCGAGCCAGTGGGAGCTGTCGTTCCCGAAGCGTCCCGGCATGCCCGATCACGGCCACACCGTAAGCCGCACCGAGCTCGACACTCTGTTGCTCAAGCACGCCGAGTCGGCGGGTGCGGAGGTCCGGCAGTCGGCCGAGGTGACCGGTCCGATCGTGGAGAACGACCGCGTGGTGGGCGTGACGCTGAAGAGCGGCGAGAAGGTGTACGGCGACGCGGTGATCGCGGCCGACGGCGCCTACTCCCCCATCAAGCGCGCTCTGAAGATCGATTCGGAGTACAACGGCTACTCGGCGATCGCGATCCGCTCCGAGATGCACGCCAACCGCCCGGACTCCGACAGCCTGGACATCTATTTGAAGCTGGTGTTCAACGGTGATCAGCTGCCCGGCTACGGGTGGGTGTTCCCGATGGGCAGCGGGCGGTTCAACATCGGCCTCGGCTACGTCAACAGCTATCAGAACTGGCAGTCGATCAACGCCACGCAATTCCTTGGCGAATTCCTGCGGACCCTGCCGCCCGAGTGGGAGCTGCCACCGATCGAGGAACTGAAGAAGAACAAGAGTGTGCGTGCATGGCGGCTGCCGATGGGATTCACCGCGTGGCCGCCGTGGCGGCCGGGGGTGCTGTTCACCGGCGACTCGTTGGGCGCGGGCAAGCCGGCGTCGGGCGCTGGCATCTCCAAGGCGCTGGAGTCGGGGCTGGCCGCAGGCGAGTGCGCGATCGCAGCGCTGCAGAACGGCGGGCCCGACGACTTCACCAACTACGCGCAGCGGATGGAAGCCGCATGGGGCAAGGAGTACCGGCGCGGCCGCTACTTCCACAAGTTGTTGGGACAGCCGCGGCTGGCCAATGCGGGCATCAAGCTGATCGACAACTCGCGATTCCGCGA
>JAVXWV010000229.1:0-5081 GCA_032230775.1 Mycobacterium sp.
GGGAACGACGATGTCAGTGGCCTTGATCAGCAAGGCGCTGTAGTCGGACGGTTCTGCCGAGGCCGCGGCCGAGGTGGAGGTGGCCTGCTTGCTCGAAGACGCCGACGACGAACTTGACGACGATGGCGACGAACTCTTGCTACTACAACCGGCCACGGCACCACTGAGCAGGATGGAGCTCGCCGCCAGCCCGGTTACAAGAAGGATTGATCGATTTGCCATGGGAACCCCTATCCAGTCGGGACGATGAAAACGTTAGGGGACCTGTCTGGTTGCTGTGCGATGAAACAGTGAACCTGTGAGGTGGCTGTATACGGCGGCGGAGCCACGGCTCGCCGCATCGACCTGATCGAAGACCGCCTAGCATCGGCGGAGTGCCAAACCTGAACACCGCACGGGGCGCCATCGATACAACGGACCTCGGCGTGACACTCATGCACGAACATGTGTTCATCATGACCACGGAGATCCTGCAGAACTATCCCGAGGCCTGGGGCGACGAGTCCAAACGCATCGCCGATGCGGTTGCCCGGTTGAACGAACTGAAATCCCGCGGTGTCGACACCATCGTCGACCTCACGGTGGTCGGACTCGGCCGCTATATACCGCGGATCGCCCGGGTCGCGGCGGAGACCGACCTCAACATCGTCGTCGCGACCGGGCTGTACACCTACAACGATTTGCCGTTCTACTTTCACTACCTCGGCCCAGGCGCACCATTGGGCGGTCCCGAGATCATGACCGACATGTTCGTCCGCGACATCGAGCAGGGCATCGCGGACACAGGTATCAAGGCCGCGATCCTCAAGTGCGCGACCGACGAACCCGGCGTGACCCCCGGCGTCGAGCGGGTGCTGCGCGCCGTGGCACAGGCGCACCGACAGACCGGAGTGCCGATCTCCACGCACACGCACGCAGGCACCCGGCGTGGGCTCGAGCAGCAACGCATCTTCGCCGAAGAGGGCGTCGACCTGTCGCGGGTGGTGATCGGCCACTCGGGTGACACCACCGATCTCGACTACCTCGAGGAACTCATCGGCAACGGCTCCTACATCGGCATGGATCGGTTCGGCATCGACGTGTATCTGCCGTTCGAGGACCGAGTCGACACGGTGGCCCGCATGTGCGAGCGCGGGCACGCCGACAAGATGGTGCTCTCCCACGACGCCGCCTGCTATTTCGACGCATTGCCGGAGGAGACGCTGCCCGTCGTGATGCCGAACTGGCACTACCTGCACATCCACAACGACGTCATTCCTGCGCTGAAGGATCGCGGCGTCACCGACGAGCAGCTGACGACGATGCTCGTAGACAATCCCCGCAGAATCTTCGAAAACCAGGGCGGCTACTGAGATGGCCGAAGTTCCGCCGATCCCCACGCAGTTCTCCCTGCTGGCCGAACAGTCACCCGACGAGCCGGCGGTCACCTGTGAGGGCCGCACCCTGAGCCGCCGTGAACTCGACACGTCGACCAACCGGCTGGCGCGCGCATACGCCGAACTCGGGGTGCGCCAAGGCGACTACGTGACGATCGTGCTGCCGAACTCGATCGAGTGGGCGCAGGCAGTGCTGGCCGCATGGAAGCTCGGCGCGGTTCCGCAGCCGCTGTCGGCCCGGCTGCCCGACGCAGAGTTGGCGGCGATCTTGGAGTTGCGGCCGCCAGCGCTGGTGGTCGGTCGTGCCGACCCGAACGGTAAATCACCCAGCGTGGCAGGCGATTTCACACCTGATCCCGCGGTGTCCGACGAGGCGTTGCCCGAGATGGTGTCTCCGGTGTGGAAGGCGATGGGGTCGGGCGGAAGCACCGGCAGACCAAAGTTGATCGAGGCGGGCGGCGACAGTCGGTTCCCAGCGGCCGCGGGTTATCCACTTGGCGCGCAGGAGGGCGACGTCAACCTGCTCTCGGTGCCGCTGAGCCACAACACCGGCTTCACCACATTCGCGGTCGGCCTGGTTCAGGGCCACCACCTTGTCCTGATGCCACGGTTCGACCCGCACGAGTTTCTCCGGCTGGTCACCGAGCACCGCGTGACATTTCTCGCGACGGTGCCGACGATCATGCAGCGACTGCTTCCGGTGTACCGCGCCGACCCTGACGCCTACGATCTGTCGTCGATCAGGCGGTTCTGGCACCTGGCCTCCGCGTGCCCGCCCGCGATCAAACAGGCCTGGATCGACCTGCTCGGCCCCGAGGTGATCTGGGAGCTGTACGGCGGCACGGAATTACAGGCGCTGACGTTTATCCGCGGCGATCAATGGCTGACGCACCCCGGCTCGGTGGGTGTGGTGGTCGCAGGCGAGATGAAGGTGCTCGATGACGACGGCAACGAATGCCCGCCGGGCGTGGTCGGCGAGATCTACATGCGGCCTGCGCCGGGCAGCGCACCGACATACCGCTACATCGGCGCCACCGCGAAGAGTCGCGACGGGTGGGACTCGCTTGGCGACCTCGGCTACTTCGACGAAGACGGCTTCCTCTACCTCAACGACCGGCGCGTCGACATGTTCACCGTTGGCGGCCGGAACGTGTATCCCGCCGAGATCGAATCCGCCCTGTCCGCACACCCGGATGTGTTGTCATGCTTGGTGGTTGGCGTCCCCGACGATGATCTGGGCCAGGTGCCGTACGCCATCGTGCAAGCCGACGGGCTCGATGAGGCCGGCGTCACGGCATTCCTCTCCGAATGCATCGCAGGCTACAAGGTGCCGCGCACGGTGGAGTTCAGCGCGACCCCGTTGCGTGACGACGCAGGCAAGGCGCGTCGATCAGCGGTGCGCGACGAGATCATCGCGCGACGGCAGGCTCGGGCGCGTCAGTAACCGAACTGTCAAGTGGCGCAGGATCGTTTCGTCTCTCCCAGCGCCGCAGCGCCACCCGGCACGGCGACTCGACAAGCGCGTAGCTGACCGCCGCGATCGCGAAGCCGAACAGCACGGTCAACACCAACACCACCGGCATGTGCCCGTTGAACGGAAACTCGCCGATGATCGGGAACACCATCGCCAGCGCGGCGAGGTGCCAGACGAACAGGCCGTAGGACCATCGGCCCAGCGTCACCATCGCGGTGTTGCCCAACACCCGGTGCCGGGCGTCGGGGCGGTCCAGCACCAGCGGGGCGATCAGAGCCGCCGCGAGCACCGCGCCCATTGCCGTTTTCACGATGAATTGGCTGACGGTACCTGGCGTCAGTCCTTCCGGGCCTGCCAGCGGTGACGCCGCCACCAGGAATGCGGCCACCGCGATCAGCGCCATCAGCAGCCGCCGCCTTGCCAGCCGGTGCGGCCAGCCGATTTCCGTAACGGTCAACTCCGCCAACAGCATCCCCGCGGCGAACCACGAAAAGAACGCGGGCGGCCAGTTCAACGGGTTGATGCCGTATGGCGCGCTGAACGGGATCAGCGCCCAACAGAAGCTGGCCAGCGCCACGGCCGCGATCACCGGAATGCGGGCACGCACCGGCAGTCGTCGCGCCAGCAACGCAAGCAGCGGCACCGCCAGGTAGAAGGCGACCTCGACGGACAGGCTCCACATCTGGGTCAGGCCTGCAGTGAGCGTCAGCGGAACATAGATCTGGGTCAGCGACAGGTTCGCCAGCCAAACCGTGAGGTCGGCATTGGCGTCGGGCAGCAGCGTCAGAATCACCACGACCGCAACCAGGTAGCCCGGTATGATGCGCACGATGCGCGACCGAAGATAGTGCCCCGTCGGCGGGACCGACCGCAGTCCTCGGGCCGCCGCGGCATGACCCCGCCACAACAGAAAACCCGATAGCGCGAAGAACACCGCAACGGCAAGATCGAACCGGCCGAACAGCCGGCCTGTGATGCCGCCCGTGTGACCGGTCTGGAACGCGACGTGGGTGACGACGACGCCAACGGCGGCGCACGCCCGCATCCCCTCGACCGCGGGCAGGAAACCGCGTGTCCCGCCGACGTGTGAGGTTTCGGTCACGACGACCAGTGTGCCGTGCTGAGCAATCGGCATGAAAACAGGTAGTCAACCGGCCGGCTGCTGATAGGACGCCTACTGAGGGACGACCTTACGTTCTGCTGTTAGGGTCGAACGGGTTTGCCTCCACTGCTGCCCCGCGAGCGGGTGGTACCCCAGGTCGGGCGCGTGGCGGCGCAGAAAATGGGTCGCCGGACCTAAAGGAGGCACGGTTTGAACCGCGCAGTGGCGCTGCGTATCGCAGCGTGCGGAATCTTGGGGCTTGGGGCCGCCTTGCTGATCGCCGCGCTGTTGCTGGCCACCTTTACCAAGGGCAAGATCGCCAAGATTCCGCTCAACCTGGACACCACGCTCGTCGCCGACGGAACGGGTACGACCTTTGATCCGGAGTCGCTCAACCACGACAAGTTCGTGATCAACAAGAACGTCCCGGTCGCCCTGCAGGAGCAGGTCAGCGTCGAGTCGCCGTCGAACGCGGACGTCGTCACCCTGCAGGTCGGCAGCTCGCTGCGGCGCACCGACAAGCAGCAGGACACCGGCCTGTTGCTGGCGCTGGTCGACACCGTCACGCTCAACCGCGAGACCGCGGTCGCCGTCTCGAGCGAAAGCAACCCTGGTGGCGCGGTACAGAAGCCGCGAGCTGTCGAAGACTCCCTGCCTCCGACCAACATCGCTCTGCCGCACGACGGGCTCGCCTACCGGTTCCCGTTCGAGACGGAAAAGCGCACCTACCCTGTTTTCGATCCGATCGCGCAGAAGGCCTATGACGCCAACTACGACGGCGAGGAAGACGTCAACGGGCTGACGACCTTCAAGTTCAGCCAGAACGTCGGCTACGACGCAGACAGCAAGCTGGTCGAGCCGGTCAAGTACTCGTCTCTGTACGACGACGACGCCGACGCCGAAGTCACAGCGCGGGCCTCGCTGTGGGGTCTGCCCGGCAACCCGGACGAACCGATCACTATGACCCGGTACTACGCCGCACAACGCACGTTCTGGGTGGATCCGGTGTCGGGCACCATCGTCAAGAAGAAGGAACGCGGCTTCCACTACTACGCGCGGGAGCCGCTAAAGCCCGAGGTGACGTTCGCCGACTTCACCGTCACCTCCACCGAGCAGACGGTTGAGTCAC
>JAVXWV010000238.1:0-6308 GCA_032230775.1 Mycobacterium sp.
TCGGTGGGCAGGATGGAAGACGCAGCCGAGGCGTCAACCCGTGCTAATTCGGCATGTAACCCCGCGACGCCGGCCTCGGCCAGCCGTCCCTCCCATTTGGCCCGCACGTGCGGGTCGGTCGCGGGGAACGACCATTCGTCGAGCAGCGACTGGATGTACATCATGGATCCCCCGACGACGACCGGGACCGCCCCGCGCGCGGCGATCGCGTCGATATCGGCAACCGCGGCCTGCTGGTAGCGGGCGACGGTGGCCGTCTGGGTGACGTCGAGAACGTCCAGCTGGTGGTGCGGGATGCCGCGACGCTCGGAAGCAGGCAGCTTCGCGGTGCCGATGTCCATACCGCGGTAGAGCTGCATGGCGTCGGCGTTCACGATCTCCCCGCCGACGCGTTCGGCGACGGCCAGCGCCAACGCCGACTTCCCAGTCCCGGTCGGACCGATGATCGCGATCGGTCGTGTCATGGCTGCCAGACGCCGACGAAGTAGCCGACTCCGTAGGGTGCCCCGCGGTAGAACTCCGTGCAGGACCGCGCCTCAGGTTCAGCGAGCCCGGCGAGCACCTGGAAGGCCACCCGGCCGACGATGTTGGTCGGAAGTGCGGTGAGCGCGGCGATGTGTCCGCGGGCCAGCACGTCGTCGACGGCATGCTGCACAGGGACCGAGGCGGGGTTGTAGCCGCCGGGCGCGGGGGCGGTCAGGGTGTGTGCGCCGTCGGCGATGACGAGCACCCCTACTGGATCGTCGGCCTCGTCGATCTCGGCGCGCAACCGGCGACCATGGCCCAGCGCGGCGTCGACGTCGTGGTCGGCGGCGTACACCCGCACCTCTGCGCGTGCTTCGGGGTTGGCCTGTCCGCGCAGCCAGCCGGCGATCAACACGCAGAGCGGCAGTTGCGCGGGTGCGTCGGTGGTGTCCGGCGAGAGCGCGATCCGCACATCGACGCCGTAGCCGGCGAAGGTGCCGACTCGCTGCGGCCCGAACACGTCATCGGCAGGCCCTACCCCGATGGCCACCCATCGCTGCGGCAGCGACGCAGCGGCCTCGGTCACCGCATCGCGCAGTTCGGTCAGCTCCGCTGCGGCGCCTGCGGCGAGCTCGGGGACCATGACGGGTGCCGAAGGGACGATTGCGATCGCGCTCAGCACGCCACCACGCTAATGCTGCGGCGCGGGTTCACCAGCGGTGGCCGCCTCGCCGCGGGCCAGTGCGACCGTCGCGAGCACCATCACCGCCACCGCGACGACCAGGGTCAGCCACCCGGCGTCACCTGGCCGCAACGTCTCCCCCAGCACGACGACGCCGAGCACCGACCCGACCATCGGCTCGACGACGGTCATGGTGGGCAGCGACGCGGTCAGCGCGCCTGCCCGGAACGACGACTGCTGCCAGGCCGTGCCCGCGATGGCGACCAGCACCCACGCGTACAGCTCGGGCGTCCGAAGCAGCGCCAAGAGGCCGTCGTCGATGCGATCCACCACGCCCTTGGTCAGCACCGCGAACACGCCCCACAGCGCGCCGGATACCACTGCCAGCAGCACCGCGCCGACGGTTCCAGACCAGATCCGGGCGCCCACAACGCACAGCACCAGAGCGGGCCCGAGCACGGCGATAACCGCCGTCCACGTCTCCAATGACGCGCGGGATTGCCCTGCGGTCGGATTGCCGACTGTGACGATGACGGCGACCGCGGCGGCCAGCAGCGCCGCCCACGTCCAGTTCCAGCGCGACACCTTCCTGTGCGTCAACCACGCGTTGATCGGCAGCGCGAACAGCAGCGACGTCACCATCAGCGCCTGCACCAACAGCACCGAGCCGAAGCCGAGCGCAGCGGCCTGCAGCCCGAATCCGGCGGCCGCGACCACGCTGCCAAGCCACCACCGTCCATCGCGCAGCAGGCGCAGGAACAAGTCGACGTGGCTGACCGGTTCGTCGGTCACGTCATGCGCGGAGCGTTGGTGGATGACGTCGCCGATCGCGATGAAGAATGCAGCACCGAGGGCGAGCAGGGCGGCGATATCCGCCTCGTCCATCAACGGCCTCCCATTTGTGTTGGGAAGAGCGTAGGCAAGTGCATCGCGCAAGGCGTGGGCACGGGCCACGGCGACCTGTTTGAATAGCGTTCGAGTTACTTAGGCGCCGCGTCGCGCGGCAAGTGCGCGGGTTTCCGCGCGGAGGGTTTACGAGGTGACGGATATGACGATCATCGGGCCAGGTGGGGCTTCGGAGGGCAGGAGCGAAGCGACCGGGGAATCGACGCAACCCACTCCCAAACCCGCTCCCCGGCCCGGACCGCCGCGTCCCGTCCCCGGCCCCGGCCGCCCTGCGCCGACGGTCGCCGCACCAGTGTCCAGCGATCCGCACCGGTTCGGTCGTGTCGACCCTGACGGCACCGTCTGGCTGATCTGCGGATCCGCTGAACGCATCATCGGCTCGTGGCAGGCCGGTGACACCGAGGCCGCGTTCGAGCACTTTGGCCGCCGGTTCGACGACCTGAACACCGAGGTCGCGCTGATGGAACGGCGGCTGGAATCAGGGACCGGCGATGCCCGCAAGATCAAGGCGGCCGCCGCCGCGCTTGTCGAGAGCCTTCCCGAGGCCCACGTGCTGGGTGATGTCGACGCGCTCGCCGCGCGGCTGGCCACCATCGTCGAGCACGCCGATGAACACGCCCAGGCGGACAGGGCCAAGCGCGACGAGCACCGTGCCGCACAGACCGCACGCAAGGAAGCCCTGGCCGCGGAGGCCGAGGACCTTGCCACGAACTCGACGCAGTGGAAGGGCGCAGGCGACCGGCTGCGCGAAATGCTCGAGGAGTGGCGGACCATCAGCGGGCTGGACCGCAAGACCGATGATGCGCTGTGGAAGCGATATTCGACGGCCCGCGAGACCTTCAACCGCCGCCGCGGCTCACATTTCGCGGATCTCGACCGCGAACGCGCGGGCGCCCGGCAGGCCAAGGAAACGCTGTGCGAACGCGCCGAGGAGCTGGCCGACTCCACCGACTGGGGCCCGACCGGTGCCGCGTTCCGCGACCTGCTGACGGAGTGGAAGGCCGCCGGGCGCGCCGCCAAGGACGTCGACGACACGCTGTGGCAGCGGTTCAAGGCCGCACAGGACACCTTCTTTTCCGCGCGAAACTCGGCCAGCTCCGAGCGCGACGCCGAGTTCCGGGCGAACGCCGACGCCAAAGAGGCGCTGCTGGCCGAGGCTGAGAAGCTCGACACCTCCGACCTGGACGCGGCCCGCGCCGCGATGCGCACCATCGGCGACAAGTGGGATGCGATCGGCAAGGTCCCCCGCGAGCGCGGACCAGAACTGGAGCGACGACTGCGCGCCGTCGAGAGGAAAGTGCGCGACGCGCCGTCCGGAGGCGTTGATCCCGAAGCGCAGGCCCGGGCCGACCAATTCCGTGCTCGCGCAGAACAATACGAGAAGCAGGCGGAGAAGGCCACCGCGGCAGGGCGGGAGAAGGACGCCGCGGAAGCGCGCGCGAACGCCGAACAATGGCGCCAGTGGGCCGACGCGGCTGCGCAGGCGCTCGGCAGGAGGGGCTAGGGCGTCTCCGACGCGTTGCCTGCGTCGTCGGTGTCGTCGGTGTCGTCGCGGAAGGTTTCCAACAAGCCCTTTTTCTGGCGCGCGGCGGTGACCCGGCGGCGTTCTTCCTCGGCCGCGAGCTGTAGCGCAGTCCGCGCCCACACCGCGCGTGCCCAGTTGAACGCAAGCACGATCACCGCGATCCACGCGATGATCAACCCGATGCCCGGGCCTGGGTGGTGCGCGGGCGCCGTCTGCCGCGACCACACCGCAAGCAGGCCCGTGAAGGACGCCAATGTGGATCCCGCCAATGCAATCCACGCCAACGCCCATCGGCGGGTCAGCAGCGCCAGCATTGAGAAGCCGACACCGAACACCAATGCCAGCCAGCAGAACACCCGTGACGGCAATGCAATGCCATTGCGGATCGCTGTGTCGTCACCCACCAGCACGTCCCAGCCCTTGGCGTCGCCGGTGTGCGGCAGCACGAAGGTCAGCAGGAGCACGAAGACGGCGAGGGCGATCACCAACGCCCTTGCACCCGGGTCGATTTCACCCGCCACCCGACGTTCGGCGGCTTCGATGTCGCCCTTGAACTCTTCGAAGTCGCCCTTGTTCGGATCGCCCGCGGTCACCGGGCACACCCGGACGATGCGGGCTCTTGCGCAGGGACGCCGATATTGGGCATGCCGAGTCCTACACCGGTGCGGGGTTTCTCGCCTGCTGCGTGAGCGTCGCCTGCACGAGTGCGGCGATGGGTGTGCGGGCCGCCGTCGGCGATCAGGTGGTGCGGCGCGGCACCGGTGACCGTTGCGGTGACGATGTCGCCGGGCCGAACAGCGAGACCCGCCGGATCGAAATGCACCAGCCTGCCGTCGCGGGCGCGTCCCGACATCCGTGCGGTGGTGGCGTCCTTACGGCCTTCGCCCGTGGCCACCAACAGCTCGACGGTGCGCCCGATCTGCGCGGTGTTCTCCTCAAGCGAGATTCTCTCTTGAAGGTCGACTAGCCGTTGATAGCGTTCTTGCACAACGGCTTTCGGCAGCTGCCCGTCCAGTTCAGCGGCCGGCGTACCTGGGCGCTTGGAGTATTGGAAGGTGTAAGCGCTGGAGAACCGCGCCCTTGCCACCACATCGAGCGTGGCCTGAAAGTCTTCTTCGGTCTCACCGGGGAAGCCAACGATGAGGTCGGTGGTGATCGCGGCGTGCGGGATCGCCGCCCGCACCTTCTCGATGATGCCCAGGTAGCGCTCGGAGCGGTACGAGCGCCGCATGGCCCGCAGGATGCGGTCGGAGCCGGACTGCAACGGCATGTGCAGCGTCGGGCAGACATTCGGGGTGTCGGCCATCGCGTCGATCACGTCGTCAGTGAACTCGGCGGGATGCGGAGACGTGAACCGCACCCGCTCGAGGCCGTCGATCCGCCCGCACGCACGCAACAGCTTGGCGAACGCGCCACGGTCGCTGGGCTCGTCGGCCCATGTTGTCGGGTCCTCGCGCAAGCGCTCGTCCGCGGCGAAGGAGACCCCGTACGCGTTGACGTTCTGACCCAACAGCGTGACCTCCAGAACGCCCTGGTCGACAAGGGACTGCACCTCGGCCAGCACGTCGCCGGGCCTGCGGTCGACCTCCTTGCCGCGCAGCGCGGGCACGATGCAGAACGTGCAGGTGTTGTTGCAGCCGACGGAGATTGAAACCCATGCGGCATAGGCGGATTCGCGCGCAGCTGGCAACGCAGACGGGAATCCCTCCAGCGCCTCAACGATTTCGACCTGGGCTTGGCGGTTGTGGCGGGCACGGTCGAGCAGCGTCGGCAACGACCCGATGTTATGGGTGCCGAACACGACGTCCACCCACGGGGCTTTCCGCAGGACGGTGTCGCGGTCCTTCTGCGCCAGGCAACCACCGACGGCGATCTGCATGTCGGGGTCGGCCTGCTTGCGCGGCGCGAGGTGGCTGAGGTTGCCGTACAACTTGTTGTCGGCATTCTCGCGTACCGCACAGGTGTTGAACACGACGACGTCGGCGTCGGTTCCGTCGGCCGCGCGCTGGTATCCCGCGGCTTCCAGCAACCCGGCCAGTCGTTCGGAGTCGTGCACATTCATCTGGCAGCCGTAGGTGCGGACCTGATAGGTACGCACCACCTGGCGAACATCCGATGAGCGCTCGCGCGAAGAGGCGAGGTCAGGTGTGGTCCCGTTCACCTCCTGCGCCACCATCGAAGTCACGGCCCCATCGTACGGACGCGTCGGCGCAGCGATTTCAGCGGATTCACGAGATCCAGGCAAGCTGGACGTTCCCTGGGTAATGTCTGCACACATGGAGACCACCGGGTCTGATGTGAAAGAGGTCAATTCGACTCCGTCAGACGTGCCGATGATCTCGATCAAGTCGGTGAATAAACACTTCGGCGCCCTGCATGTGCTCAAGGACATCGACCTGGATGTCGATCGCGGGGAGGTGATCGTCGTGCTGGGGCCGTCGGGGTCAGGCAAGTCGACGTTGTGCCGCACAATCAATCGGCTCGAGCCCATTGACTCCGGCACGATTGCGATCGACGGTGTGGTGCTACCTGACGAGGGCCGCAAGCTGGCGCAGCTGCGGTCCGATGTCGGCATGGTCTTTCAGTCGTTCAATCTATTCGCGCACAAGACGATTCTGGATAACGTCACGCTCGCGCCGATGAAGGTGCGCAAGAAGTCGAAGGCCGAGGCTCGCGAAAAAGCGATGTCACTGCTGGAGCGGGTTGGCATCGCCAACCAGGCCGACAAGT
>JAVXWV010000275.1:0-8550 GCA_032230775.1 Mycobacterium sp.
AGGCTCAGTCCGATCCCGAACTGAAGGCCGCTTATTTGCAACGGGATTCGTCACCGCGCCGCGCGCTGGCCGTTGCCGCCGTGGAAAGGGCAAAGGAGCGCGGGCAGCTGCGCGCGGACCTGGACGCCGAGACCGTGGTCGCGACTTCGTCCCCGTCGTCGTGGACCGCACGGTCACGGTGAGCCTGGACTGCTCTCGTCGCTGACACACCGCAAGGGCCCGGCTGGACAGAACCGGCCGGGCCTTTCCTATTCCGCGATACCGCGAAAAAGGTTGTCCACCAACGCATCGACAAATTCGTGTGTCAGCGGCTGGTCCGGCAGCAGTAGCCGGTGGTAGCAGGCGCCCCAGAGCTGGTCCACCACCGACTCGGCGTCCAGGCCCGCACGCAGCTGCCCTCGCTGCTTTGCCCTTTCCAAGGCGGCAACGGCCAGCGCGCGGCGCGGTGACGAATACCGTTGCAAATAAGCGGCCTTCAGTTCGGGATCGGACTGAGCCTGGCCAATCAACTCCGCGATGACCCGGCCCGCCGCGCTGTCGCGGATGACTCGCAGGAAGGCGTGCAATTGCGCGCGCAGGTCGGCTTCGATATCGCCGGTATCGGAGAAGGCAAGTTCGGGTGCGACCCTGTGGAAATAGCCGTCGAGTGCGAGGGCTCCTTTGGATGGCCACCACTTGTAGATCGTCATCTTGCTCGCGCCCGACCGGTTCGCGACCTTCTCGATCGTGAAGGCAGCCATCCCCTCGGCGAACAGCAGTTCCGCCGCGGCCTCGAGGACTTCGCTGCGCACTTCGGCGGCAGGCCGCCGCCCGCGTCCGCGCCGGGGCGGGTCGACGGCCATGGGAATCTCCTCCGGGAATATATGGACATATCGTACACTTAGTGATTATATGGACACACCGTACACAACTAAGGAGCGCGAGATGACAGAACGTGTCGCCATCGTCACCGGAGCCTCGGGAGGCATCGGCCACGCCGTCGCCGTCCGCCTCGCCCAGGAAGGAATGGCCGTCGCCGTGCACTACGCGGGCAACCGAGACCGGGCCCAGACCGTCGTCGACGAGATCGTCGCCGGTGGCGGCCGCGCAATGGTCGTGAGTGCCGACGTCGCCGACGAAGCCGAGGTCGCGGCCCTGTTCGACCAGGTCGAGGCCGAGTTCGGGGGTGTCGACGTGGTGGTCAACACGGCGGGCATCATGCTGCTCTCACCGCTGGCCGAGCTGAACCTCGACGACTTCGACCGCATGCACCGCACCAACGTGCGCGGCACCTTCGTCGTCAGCCAGCAGGCCGCACGCCGGGTCCGCAAGGGTGGCGCCATCATCAATTTCTCCACCTCGGTAACGAAGATCGCCTTGCCGACCTACACCGCGTATGCGGCCACCAAAGGCGCCGTCGACGCGATGACGCTGATCCTGGCCAAGGAGATGCGCGGCCGCGACGTCACCGTCAACGCCGTCGCACCCGGCCCGATCGCCACACCGCTGTTTCTCGAGGGCAAGTCGCAGGAGGTCATCGACCGCGCGAAGTCGGCCGCGCCGCTGGAGCGCCTGGGCGAGCCGGCCGACATCGCCGAAACCGTCGCCTTCCTCACCGGGCCCGCGCGCTGGGTCAACGGCCAGATCATCTATCCCAACGGAGGGGTGATCTGAGATGAGCACACCGAAGGTTGTTCTCATCACCGGCGCGTCGAGCGGATTCGGCGCGATGACCGCGCGGGCCCTCGCAGACGCGAAACACGTTGTCTACGCGGGCATGCGGAACATCGGCGGCCGGAACGCGCGGGCCGCCGAGTCGGCGCGCCGCTACGCCGTCCAGCGCGGCGTGACATTGCGGCCGGTCGAGATGGACGTACCGGATCAGGCCTCGGTCGACGCCGCGGTGGGCGCGGTGCTCGCGGAGGCGGGAAGCGTCGACGTCGTCATCCACAACGCGGGCCACATGGTGCTGGGCCCAACCGAGGCGTTCACACCCGAACAGCTCGCCGCCGTCTACGACACCAACGTGCTGTCCACCCAGCGCGTCAACCGCGCGGTACTGCCTGCCCTGCGTGCGCGGCGCGACGGCCTTGTCATCTGGGTGGGCTCGTCAAGCTCGCGCGGCGGCACGCCGCCGTACCTGGGCCCGTACTTCGCGGCCAAGGCAGCAGAGGATGCCCTCGCAGTCAGCTACGCCGCCGAGCTCACCCGGTTCGGAATCGAGACGACGATTGTCGTTCCCGGCTCGTTCACGTCGGGAACCAACCACTTCGCCAATGCCGGACGCCCGGCCGACGAACACATCGCGGCGGCCTACGAAACCGAGTACGCAGGCCTCATGGACGAGGTTGGTCGAAAGCTCGCCGAGATGGCACCCGACGATGCCGACCCTTCCGAAGTCGCGCGTCAGATCGTGAAAGTTGTTGACATGTCCAAGGGTTCACGGCCGTTCCGGGTATACGTCGATCCCGCCGACGACGGCGCCGAGGATGTGTTCCGGGTCGGCGACCGGGTCCGCAAGTGGTTCTATCAGCGAATGGGACTCGTTGATCTGCTCAGCGTGAGCAGTTAAGCGTCACCGAAATCGACTGGCTGGTGACCACCTGCACGAGCACGCGGTCGCCACCCCTGCCTGGCCCGTTATACGGCACCCATTGCGTGACCTGCTGAGGGTTCCTGACGTTGGTCACGACGCATTGGTCGAGTGGCGCCGTGCCGACCCGGTCAACGTTGACCGTGTAGCCCTCACCCTGAAGGCGGCTGATCAACGCTCCCGGGGATTCGTCGGCTGACGCGACGCCCGCAGGGGCGGCTACCGCACCGCACACACACGCAACCAGAGCGGCAAACATCAACTTTGTCCGCATGGCCGCACCTCCCGACTTCCAGTATGTCAATAGTCCTCCACATCAACCGCCGGAGCGACTGTATTCGTTCCCGGGACCCGCGGGGACAGGTGACTAGCGCTCGGCGCGCTGGTATGCCGTGACGACCGCTGCCCCGCCGAGCCCGATGTTGTGCTGCAGGGCGGCGGTGACGTTATCCACCTGTCGCTTGTCGGCGGTGCCGCCCAGCTGCCCCGTCAGATCGGCGCACAGCGCAACGCCCGTCGCGCCAAGCGGATTGCCCTTGGAGATCAGCCCGCCGGACGGGTTGACCACCCATCGGCCACCGTAGGTGGTTTCGTTGTTGTCGACCAGCTTCGGCGCCTCGCCCTCACCGCACAAGCCAAGCGCCTCATAGAGCAGCAGCTCGTTGGCGGAGAAGCAGTCGTGCAGCTCGATCACCTGGAAGTCGCTCGGGCCCAGCCCGGACTGGTCGTAAACCTTTTGTGCGGCTTGGACATTCATGTCGTAGCCGATCAGGTTCTTGGCGCTGCCGTCGAACGTGCTGTCGAAGTCGGTGGTCATCGCCTGCCCGACGATCTCCACCGCCTGGCCGGCCAGCCCGTGCTTGTCGACGAACGCCTCGCTGGCCACGATCGCCGCGCCGGAGCCGTCGGATGTCGGCGAGCACTGCAGCTTGGTGAGCGGATCGGAGATCATCTTGGCCGCCAGGATGTCGTCGAGGCTGTACTCCTCCTGGAACTGTGCAAACGGGTTGTTCACCGAATGCTTGTGGTTCTTGTATCCGATCTTCGCGAAATGTTCTGCGGTGGTGCCGTATTGACGCATGTGCTCGCGGCCCGCGGCGCCGAACATCCACGGTGCGACCGGGAATGCGAACTCGTCGATCTCGGCCAACGCCTTGACGTGCTTGCCCATCGGAGACTCGCGGTCCTCGGCGCCGCCTTGGAGCGGGCCGGGTTGCATCTTCTCGAAGCCCAGCGCGATCGCGCAGTCGGCCAGCCCGCCACGGATCGTCTGCGCCGCAAGGAACAATGCCGTCGAACCCGTAGAGCAGTTGTTGTTCACGTTCGCGATCGGAATGCCGGTCATGCCGAGCTCGTAGAGCGCCCGGTTCCCGGACGTCGAGTCACCCGTGACGTATCCGACGAAGCCCTGCTCGACTTCGGAGAAGTCGATGCCCGCGTCCTTCAGTGCATTGGTGCCGGATTCGCGCGCCATGTCTGGATAGTCCCAGCCCTCGCGGCGACCTGGCTTCTCGAACTTCGTCATACCGACCCCGACGACGAAAACCTTGTTTGGCATCTCACGAGTCCCTTCGCTGTTCCTGCGATCGACAGAAACACAAAGCGAGCGAACTGTCTAGATGCCCTAACGCGTGGTGGCCCGGTGATGCCAGGCGGCGTATCCGCCTGCCAGGTAGTGGACGCGGTCGTAGCCGAGGTGGCTGAGCTGCTCGGCAGCGGAGATGGCGCGCCGTGCCGAGACGCTGCAGAGCACGATTTCGCGATGGCGGTCGGTGATCTGGTCCGCGATGGTCGCGGGGTCGATGAGCAACGCCCCGGTGATGCTGCCCTGATGCCGGGCGACCTGGGGGCGGATGTCGACGAGCAGCGCGCCGGCGACGTGACGGCGCCGCGCGGTTGCCGCCGAGATGGGCTGTGGCATCGCGAGTCGTTCGGTCGGGTCGTTGAGCGAAATGGTCATGGTGGTTGTTCTCTGGGTGGGGTGCGGGGGCCCCGCCGCCGCAGCGGGGCCCCCGCATTGGGGAGGGTTATTTGAAGTAGCCGGTGTACTGGGGGCAGTAGACGTTCACCGAGGCGACCACGAAGACGGCGGCCTGATGGGTGGTCAGATCCGTGTTGTCCAGGATCTCCTGGCCGAGATCGACCGGGTCGGCGCCGTCGTCCAGGGAGCTGCACACGTAGTGAGCGTTGGAGATGGCGGCCTTCGGGGTGTCGTACGAGATGCCCTCGCTGGAGATCTCGGTCAGGAACGCGTCATCCGTCGAGCTGACGGCGCCTGCGGTGCCGGCGGCAGCAACGGCGGCAAGCCCAAGGGCGCCCGCGACGAGTGCGGTGCCGGCGAACTGGGTGATGCGGTGTGAGGCGAACATTGGACTCCTTGTTGATGTCGGATTGTTCCGGGTGGTTTCCGGGCTGACATCAGAGTCTGATAGCGCCCTTGCCGGATCCTTGGAGAATCCTTGGGGCGGAAAACGCGTGCTCAGAGGCTACGGTTCAGCCGTACTTGAGCCACCAATTGTGTAGGTCGTCGAGGTTTGTACCCTGCGCGTCGCCGAGTATCAGATCCGCGACCTTGGTCCACGTCACGTCGGGATTGGTGTCGTACGTGCCGCACGCGACGCGACCTTCCACCTTGTCGGGGGTATCGGTGTAGTGCCAGGTGGCTGGCGAGTCCAGGCCGCTACCCGGACATTGGACCAGCTCGGAGTTCTCTTTGATCGCCGCGTCGAAATGGCTGTCGAGCGTCGATTGGTCGGCGAACAGCGAGATGCGTGCGCTCCCAGGGCCGTTAGGCGTGGTTGGCTCTTTGCAGTCAACCGTGGCCAGGGCACCGGGAGCCGGCGGATGGACTTCTTGGCACACGTCGGCGTTGTACCCAATCGGCAACAGCGCCATCAGCTTCGAATCGAACGACTGCGAGCCTTCGGTTGTCGTCGTGGTCCGCGGCGTTCTCCTCGTGGTTTCCGTGGGCTCGCTCGTTTCGGAGCTGGTGGTCGTCGGCCCCGCCGTGGACGACTCGTCCGACTTGACCAGCCACCAGACGCCCAACGCGCCGAGGACGAGGACGAAGACGCCCGCCGCCGCGGCGATCGGGATCCACGGCACCTTGTTACCGGGGCGCGGCGGGCCCGGTGGTGGTGGCGGGGCGGCCGTCCACATCGGCCCGCTGGGTGGCCCGCTCGCAGGCGGAGGCGGCGCGTAGAACGCGACGGGTCTGGAGGCGGGTTGCGGCGTCGGCGTCACCCCGAACTGCGGTGGGGTGGGAGGTGGCGTTGGAGGCGGTGTCTGGTGAATGGGTCGCCCCGGGGGCGACATCGGGGGTATCGGCGTGCCAGGCATGGTCGCATCTTGACCGCGCTGCAGGATCGTCGCGGCCTGGTCCTGGTCGCGTTCGCTCAACGCGTCGTTTGCGGCGACCGCCAGGTCCCCGGCACTGACAAACCGTTCCTCCGGCTTTTTGGCCATCCCTCTCGCGATCACCGTGTCGAAGGAGGTCGCGATGCCAGGACGCTTCTCGCTCGGTTTCGGGATGGGCTGCATCAGATGAGACGTGATGACGACGCTGACGCTGTCGCCGGGATACGGCTGTCCACCGGTTAGGCATTCGTGCAGCACACACGTGAGCGCGTACACGTCGGCACGATAGGTCACCTCGTCGTTGGTGAACCGTTCCGGAGCCATGTATGCGTACGTCCCCACCGCGGTACCGAGTTCGGTGAGCTTCTCGTCGGTGACAGCGTTGGCGATGCCGAAGTCGACGAGATACGCGAAGTCGTCGCGAGTGAGGATGATGTTCTCGGGCTTGACATCGCGGTGCATCACCCCGGCTTCATGGGCGGCGTCGAGCGCCGAGGCGATTTGGCGCACGATCGCCACCGCCCGCGCAGGCGTCATCGGCCCAAAGCGCTTCAGCACCTTGCGGAGATCGGTGCCGTCGATCATCCGCATGTCGACATAAAGCAGCCCGTCGATCTCGCCGTAATCGTGAATCGGCACCACGTGCGGCTCCTGCAGCCTGCCCGCGGAATGCGCCTCGCGCTGCAGCCGCTTGCGGAACACCGGGTCGTGAGACGCCGACTCGGGCAACAGCTTCAGCGCGACGATACGGTCTTTGACGGTGTCCTCGGCCTCGTAGACCTCACCCATGCCGCCCTTGCCGAGCAGCCGCCTCAATCGATATGGCCCGATCTGGGAACCCACACGTGATTCCCGCTCAGGGTCGCTCATCGGTTGCTCCTCGGATGCGTTGCCAGCGAACACACCCTAATGCCGCGCTACGTGTCTTGCGGTGTGATCTCGAACGTGAACTCGTGATCGCAAATGCGGATCCGGTCCCCGTTGACCAGTGTCGCGGTGCCGCGTATGCGTTCGCCACCCACGTGGACTCCGTTGGCCGAGCGTAGATCGGTGATCACGAAACTCGTGCCGGTGTCGATGATGACTGCGTGGTGGCGGCTGACGTTGACGTCGTCGAGGACGATGTCGTTGTCGGTGAGCCGCCCGATCCGGGTGGCGGCGGCCATAAGCCGATGAACCTCCCCATTCAGCGATACAAGGTTGGCCAGCGAGGACGACGCGTTGACCGCGGTGCGCAAATCGATGTTGTGGACGGAGTGCACCGCTGTGGTTCTCGCGGCCCGCTTCACGTCGAGGGGCTCCTGGCGCAGGATGCGCTCGTGCAGGGCACGCAGCGTCTGGCCCGGGTCGATACCCAGGTCGTCGGCGAGGGTGGTCTTCAGCCGCTGGTATGCGTCGAGTGCCTCCGACTGACGGTCGCTCAAGTAGTAGGCGATGATCAGCTGTGCCCACAGCGGCTCGCGGTAGGGGTGCTCGACCGTCAACGATTCGAGTTCGCCGATGACGGCGTATCCACGCCCGCAAGCGATTTCGACCTCCGCCAGCGCGGTGTGCGCTACCACCTTGTCCTCGGTCAGCGCGGTGGCGAACCCTTCGACGAACGCGAAGTCGCGCAGATCCTCCAACACCGCTCCGCGCCATTCGGCAAGCGCGGTCTTCAGGTGGTGGCTGGCTTCCTCGAAGTGTCCCGCCGCGGCGGCCTGCACGCCCGCGGTCTTCTCGAGGATGAATCGGCCGATGTCGCAGGCGGTATCGCCAGCCGCGAGCCGATATCCCGGCGGCGCGTTGACCAACATCGACCGTGAGTCGCCAAGCAGCCTGCGCAGGTTCGAGATGTAGGAGTGCAGGCTGGCCCGCGCCTCCGGCGGCGGCCACTGTTCCCACGCCGCGGTGATCAGCGAGTCGATGGCGACCGGCCTGCTGCGGTTCATCACCAGAACGGCCAGTACGGCGCGTTGTTTGGGGGTGCCAAGCGGCAACGCTGCGCCGTCGACCGTCATCTGCAGCGGCCCCAGCACGCCGAACCCGATCTTGTTCTCGGTCATCGGGGCTAATTGTCACCCGCCGCGGCCATATTGTGGTGTAGACCGGAGTAGAACGTGTTCTAGTTTCTAAGGAGATGACATGGGCCTGCGGGTCGTGCAGTGGGCGACGGGAGGCGTCGGCGTCGCCGCCATCAAGGGCATGCTGGAGCACCCTGACCTGGAATTTGTCGGCTGCTGGGTGCACTCGGCGGACAAGGCGGGCAAGGATGTCGGCGACATAATCGGCACTGAACCGCTGGGCGTCACCGCAACCAACAGCGTCGACGAGATCCTCGAGCTTGACGCCGACGCGGTGGTTTACGCGCCGTTGCTGCCCAATCCCGACGAGGTCGCGGCGCTGCTGCGGTCCGGCAAGAACGTGGTGACGCCGGTCGGCTGGGTCTATCCGAGCGAGCGGCAAGGCGCCCCGCTTCGGGAGGCGGCGCTCGAGGGCAACGTGACGCTGCACGGCACGGGCATGGCACCCGGCGGCATCAGCGAGAAGTTCCCGCTGATGATGTCGATCATGTCGACAGGGGTGACGTTCGTTCGCGCCGAGGAGTTTTCCGACCTGCGCACCTATGAAGCACCCGACGT
>JAVXWV010000300.1:0-6230 GCA_032230775.1 Mycobacterium sp.
GCTGTCACCGTCACACGGATCGCTGAACATTGTCCGGAAAAGCGCCGGGTGTTCGAGCGCGAACTGGACGTAGGCGACGGCGACGACGGCAAGGTCCTCGGGAGTCGAGGGCGAGGGGTGCGCAGCGCGCAGACAGCCCGCAAGCTCGCGGTAGCCCTCCGCTGCTACAGCGGAGACGAGCGCGTCGCGGTCGGCATAGTGCCGATAGGGGGCGCCAGGGGACACGCCCGCTCGGCGTGCCCCCGCGCGTACCGATAGTCCCGCGGCACCGGCGTCCTCAAGCAGTTCCATTGCCGCGCGCAAGCATGCGGCACGCAGATCGCCATGGTGGTACCCGGTGCTCGAGGATGGCATGAATCACACTCACTAGATGTAGACACTGCTTACACGCTGACCTAATGTAATCGGCGAATACATACATTCTAGCTGATAAGAGGTGGTGGGACGCTGTGCAAGGGTATGTGCTGACTCGTTACGGGGGCGCCAGTTCGATGCAGTTGCGCGAGGTCCCGGAGCCGACGGCCGGCGACGGCGAGGTGCTCATCAGGGTGCACGCCGCGGGGCTGAATCCGGTGGACCACAGCGTTCGTCAAGGTAAGGCGCGGCTGGTGTGGCATCTCGACCTGCCATTGGTGGCGGGCAGCGAGCTGTCCGGCGTGGTGGAGGCGGTCGGAGCCGGGGCCACCCGATTCGCGGTCGGCGACCGGGTGTACGCGAGAGTGGACAAACTGAAGCTGGGCGCATTCGCCCGCTACGCGGTGGTCGACGAGAGTCTCGTGGGCAGGATGCCGCAGTCCCTGGACTTCGAGGATGCGGCCGGCCTTCCGCTCGCCGGTCTCACGGCCTTGCAGGGGCTGCGTGAGCTGGCGATCACCCCCGGCGACCGGGTGTTCATTTCCGGGGGCGCAGGTGGAGTCGGCACACTCGCCATCCAGCTGGCCGTCTGGATGGGAGCCTCGGTGGCCACAACAGCGTCACCTCGAGGTGAGGAACTCGTCAAATCGCTTGGTGCTGAAACGGTTATCAATTACCGGGAACAGAAGTTCAAGGATGTGCTCAGCGACTACGACAGCGCCTTCGTGCTCACCCGTGGTAAGGACCTGGCGGACAGCTTCGACATGCTCAGACAGGGAGCAAAAGTAGTGTCGGTCGCGAGCATCGACCCGGCCTCTGCCCGCGACGACCTGGAAATGGGCCGATTGCTAACAGCCCTGGTGTGGGTGGGCAACACCAACATCCGCCGTCGGTCCCGGCGCAGAGGGGTCAGCTACCGGTCTTTAATGATGCATCCCAGCGGAGACGACCTTGATGTGCTGGCGCGATTGGTCGATGGTGGTGAGCTGAAACCGGTGACCGATCGGGTGTTTCCGTTCGAGCAGATCCCCGATGCCTTTGCATATTTGGAGGAGGGTCATGCCAAGGGGAAGGTCATCGTCCGGCTCTAGTCGGGGGATGCGCTTGCCGGACAGGTTGCACGACAAGGAATTTGGCTATCACCCGGCGGGCGACTTGACGGTAAGGGCGCGATCGGTATTGCCGCTTTGCACTAAGGTAGCCGACTATGGGTGTGCTGGATGGTCGCGTCGCGTTCATTACCGGAGGGGCACGGGGGCAAGGGCGTGCGCATGCCTTGGCGCTGGCCGCCGAAGGGGCAAACGTCGTTATTGCCGACGCACCCCGTCCGATGGCGGATCTGACGTATCCGCTCGGAACCGAGGATGATCTTCGCGACACGGCCAAGCAGGTCGAGGAGCTGGGCGGCCTCTGCATTCCGATCACCATGGATGTGCGCGACCCCGCCGCGGTGGGTGCGGCCGTCGAGGAGACCGTAAACAGGTTGGGAAGTCTCGACATTGTGGTGGCCAACGCCGGAATCGTGAGCACCGGACCATTAGAAGAGGTGGCCGACGAGATTTGGCATCAGCTTGTGGACACCAATCTGACGGGCGCATTTCATACTTTGCGGGCCGCGATTCCGGTGATGCGAAAGCAGCGCTTCGGCCGGATTGTCGTCACGTCTTCAATGGGCGGCCGCATGGGCATTCCAGAGCTGGCGGCATACAACGCCACTAAATGGGGAGTCATCGGGCTCGCCAAGTCCGTGGCTTTGGAGGTCGCCAAGGAGGGCATCACAGTCAACGTCATCTGTCCGACCACGGTGCAGACACCGATGGTGCAGCCCGAGGGCGGCGACGATGTTCCCGACGACCTGGTACGGCGGATGATGAAGGCAAATCCGATTCCTCAGCCATGGCTTGCACCCGAGGACGTTAGCCGCGGGCTCCTGTATTTGGTCACAGATCCGGGCGTAGTCACCGGCAGCGTCCTCGAGATAGGCCTCGGCGGCAGCGCCCGAATGCATTGACAATCACAGGACGGCAGTTTCGCTCTCGGCGCACAGCCATCTGAATACTCTCGGACTTTGCTGAGTCAGTTCTCAGTCCACTCTCAGTGATCGCAGGCACCTTGTGTTTGAAGCCATGCGGCTGATTGACGATTCAGAAAGAGAATTCACACAATGACGAACCCTCCGCGGTATCCCACGGATCAGCCCGGCCACAGACCAGACCCGAGTCCCTCTGTGGGACAGCCGTATCCAGGCGCCCCGACGCACGTTCCCTCAGATATGCGCTATGCGCACCAGCCGACTGGTTCGCCGTACGACGCGTATCACTCTGTACACCAACCGATTACGGCACCGATTCCGAGGATTCGGCCGAAGAAATCTCGTCGCGGCGCCGTCCTCGCCGGTGCTGTTGCCGCCGCAATGGTCGGCGGCGGAATCGGTGCAGCCACCATGCTGGCCAACGAGCGGGCCAACGACGTGACCACCATCAAGGCGCCCGTCGCCCAGGCTCCCGCCGTGCCCCACCCCGCAGCCAACCAGCCTGCGGGCTCGGTGGAGCAGGTCGCGGCCAAGGTAATCCCCAGCGTCGTCAAGCTGCAGATCGACATGGGCGGCCAAGGAGACGAAGGTTCGGGCATCGTGTTGAGCGCCGATGGCCTCATCCTGACCAACAATCACGTCGTAGCCCCCGCAGCAGGCCAGGATCAAGGAGCCCAGCCCACCTCGGCCGACTCCACCGGCGGTGGCGAAGCCACCAAGACCGTGACCTTCTCCAATGGCCAGACGGCGCCGTTCACGGTTGTCGGCACAGATCCCGCAGGCGATCTGGCCATCGTGCGCGCTCAAGGAGTGTCGGGATTGACACCGATCACCATGGGATCGTCCAAGGATGTGAAGGTGGGTGAGCAAGTCGTGGCGATCGGCTCGCCGCTGGGCCTGCAGGGGACCGTGACTACCGGCATCGTCAGTGCGCTGGATCGGCCGGTCGCGGCTGGCGACGGCTCTGGTGGAAGCGTCTCCGTACTCGATGCCATCCAGACTGACGCTGCAATCAACCCGGGTAACTCGGGTGGCGCACTGGTGAACATGAACGGCGAACTGATCGGAGTGAACTCCGCGATCGCGAGCATGGGCAGCGGCGACGCCGGCTCTGGCGGCGGCCAAAGCGGGTCGATCGGGCTGGGCTTTGCCATCCCGGCCGACCAGGCCAAGCGGATCGCCGACGAGCTGGTTTCCACCGGCACCGCCAGCCACGGTTCGCTGGGTGTGCAGCTGAGCAAAGACGCCAGCAAAGGCAGCGGCGCGGCCATCGCCGAGGTCGTCGGTGGCGGGCCCGCCGCAGCCGCGGGACTACCCAACGGTGCGGTGATCACCAAGATCGACGGCCAGGTGATCGACGGTCCGGAAGCACTCGTGGCCGCAGTTCGATCAAGAGCACCGGGGGACACCGTTTCGGTGACCTACCTCGACGGCTCCGGAGCCGCCCAGACAACGCAGGTCACTCTCGGCAAGGCGTAACCAACGACGCTGGCTGGTTCCCAGGCCCGTCCGCTGAATCGGTGCCACCATGGCCGGATGGACGCAGCCACGCTTCGGGAACTGCAGGCACCACTCAAGCAGCGCTACCGCGACGATCCGCTCAGCTCGCGCACGCCGGTTGAAGCCGCAGCCTCCTTCGAGACCGGAGGCGTCACCGCTGTAGTCCAGACGTGGTCGGGCCCGGTCCGCGCGGGTCTGCATCCGGCCACCGGCGGGGACGGCAGCGACGCTTGCTCTGGCGACATGTTGTTGCGATCGACGGTTACGCCGTGGCCATGGCTCCGGTCTGAAGGTCGCGCACCGCCGTGCGCAAGCCCCTGCGTTTACCCGTCGCGGGGTCGAGACCGAAACTCTCCCGCACTCCCTGGCGGATGTGGAATTTGAGCTCCGAGTTCGTCTCGGGCGCGTCGTCTGAGGTCGCTTTGAGGAGCTTGTCGGGTAGGGCGAGCTTGAGAATCGTCCAGAACGACTGAGCGTATTGGCGCACAAGGGACCCGGTGGTGTACGGCAGGTCGTACTTTTCGCACAACGCCCTTACCCGCGCACCGATTTCGGCGTACCGATTGCTGGGGAGATCCGGGAACAGATGGTGCTCGATTTGGTAGCACAGGTTGCCGCTCATGAACGCCATCAGCGGGCCTGCATGAAAGTTGGCCGACCCCAGCATCTGCCGCAGGTACCACTCTGCCCGGGTCTCGTTCTCGAACTCCTCGCGGGTGAACTTCTCTGCGCCGTCGGGGAAGTGCCCACAGAAGATCACCATGTAGGACCAGTAGTTACGAATCAGGTTCGCCACTGCGTTGGCGCCAAGGGTGTGCTTCCAGTTCGGCCCCGTCAGGGCAGGGAATACGATGTAGTCCTTGCCGACCTGCTTGCCGACCTTCTTGGCGATGATCCGCAGGTCCTTTTTGACCTCGTCCATTGACTTCTCGCCCTTGCGGTATTTCGTTGTCTCCAGACCGTGCGCAGCGACCCCCCACTCGAACAGGGTGCCGAGCAGCATGTTGTAGACGGGATTGCCGATCATCCACCGCTCCCAGCGTTGGTCGCGGGTGAGGCGCATGATGCCGTAGCCGATGTCGTCATCGAGTCCGACAACGTTGGTGTACTTGTGGTGGATGAAGTTGTGTGACTTCTTCCAGTGCACACTCGGAGACGTTGTGTCCCATTCCCATTCGGTGGAGTGGATCTCGGGGTCGTTCATCCAGTCCCATTGGCCGTGGATGATGTTGTGGCCAAGTTCCATGTTCTCGATGATTTTCGCTGTCGCGAGCAGGGCGGTACCGGCAACCCATGCGACCTTGTTCTTGCTAGCGAATAAGGCGATTCGGCCACCGGCAGCGAGCGCGCGCTGCAGCTGAATGGAGCGGCGGATATAGCGGGCGTCGCGCTCGCCGCGAGATTCCTCGATGTCGGTTCGGATGGCGTCCAGTTCTCGCGCGAGCTCCTCGACGTCGGTGGTGGTCAAGTGTGCGTACTGCTTGATGTCGGTGATAGCCATGTTTCCCCTAGACCTTGATTGTGCAATCGCCCGAAGCCGTGGAGATGCACGTGTTGATCCGGTCGCCCTCGCCGTGCTCCTCTCCAGACCGGAAGTCGCGGACGTGTCCCGATTCCAGTGGCAGGACGCATGTTTGGCAGATGCCCATCCGGCAGCCGAATGGCATCTGGATGCCGACTTTCTCGCCGGCTTCCAGAAGTGATGTGGCTCCGTCGATTTCGATGCGTTTGTCGGAAATGGAGAAGATGACGGTGCCGCCCTCTCCGCCTTTGTCGGTACGGGCGATCGTGAACCGCTCCATGTGCAGAACATCGCGCAACCCCGCGTCGCCCCAGACCTTTTCGACCGCATCCAGCATTGCGGTCGGCCCGCACGCCCATGTAGACCGGTCCTGCCAGTCCGGCACCAAGCGATCGAGGTCCTCGAAATCGAGGTGCCCATCTGTTTTGGTCAGCTGCAGATGCAACTGGTAGCCGGACTGCTCCTTCTCGAGCTCGCGTAGCTCGTCGTGGAAGATCACTGCCTCCGCCGACGGTGCCGAATGGATGTGCACGATGTCAGGGCTCTCGCCGCGCGCCTTGAGCGAACGCAGCATCGCCATGAGCGGGGTGATGCCACTGCCCGCACTGACGAACAAGATCTTCGGCGGCGGCGGGTCAGGCAACGCGAAGTCGCCCTTGGGGGCGGCCAGGCGAACAACCGTTCCTGGCTTCACACCGTTGACGAGGTGCGTGGACAGGAAGCCCTCGGGAGTCGCTTTGACAGTGATGGTGATGCATTTGTCGTTGCGGCGCGGAACCGACGTCAACGAATACGATCGCCAGTGCCAGCGCCCGTCGAGGC
>JAVXWV010000336.1:0-6172 GCA_032230775.1 Mycobacterium sp.
GAGGCCTGAATTCGCCCCTGAAAACGCTTATGTAGTGCCGGTTACCATGAATGGGTGAACTGGACAGTCGACGTGCCGATCGATCAGCTGCCTTCGCTGCCACCGCTGCCGGTCGAGCTGCGGCATCGCTTGGACGCCGCCCTTGCCAAGCCGGCGGCGCAGCAGCCCAGCTGGGACGCCGAATCGGCGAAAGTGATGCGGACGGTTCTTGAGAGCGTTCCCCCGGTCACCGTGCCCGCGGAGATCGAGCGGCTCAAGGGCCGGCTGGCCGATGTCGCCCGGGGTGAGGCGTTCCTGTTGCAGGGCGGCGACTGCGCGGAGACATTCGTCGACAACACCGAACCGCACATCCGGGGCAACATTCGGACCCTGTTGCAGATGGCCGTGGTGCTGACCTACGGCGCCAGCATGCCGGTGGTCAAGGTGGCGCGCATCGCGGGCCAGTACGCCAAACCGCGGTCGTCGGACATCGACTCGCTTGGCCTGAAGTCCTACCGCGGCGACATGATCAACGGCTTCGCGCCCGACGCCGCCGCCCGCGAGCACGACCCGTCGCGGCTGGTGCGTGCCTACGCCAACGCCAGCGCGGCGATGAACCTGGTGCGGGCGCTGACCGCGTCGGGGCTGGCCTCGCTGCAATCGGTGCACGACTGGAACCGCGAGTTTGTCCGGACCTCGCCCGCGGGCGCCCGGTATGAGGCGCTGGCCGGCGAGATCGACCGCGGCCTGACGTTCATGAGCGCATGCGGGGTTGACGACCGCAACCTGCAGACCGCCGAAATCTACGCCAGCCATGAGGCTTTGGTGCTCGACTATGAGCGGGCCATGCTGCGGCTTTCGACCGACTTCCCCGTCGAGCAGCCCGAGCCGCGCCTGTACGACCTGTCTGCGCACTACGTGTGGATCGGTGAGCGGAGCCGCCAGCTCGACGGCGCACATGTCGCGTTCGCCGAGGTGATCGCCAACCCGATCGGGGTGAAGATCGGGCCGACGATGACACCCGAGCTCGCGGTCGAGTACGTGGAGCGACTCGATCCGCACAACCAGCCGGGACGGTTGACACTGGTCAGCAGGCTGGGCAACAACAAGGTGCGGGACCTGCTGCCGCCGATCATCGAGAAGGTGCAGGCCGCCGGTCATCAGGTGATCTGGCAGTGCGACCCGATGCATGGCAACACCCACGAGAGCTCGACCGGCTACAAGACCCGCCATTTCGACCGCATCGTCGACGAGGTGCAGGGCTTTTTCGAGGTGCATCGCGCGCTGGGCACCCACCCCGGCGGCATTCACGTCGAGATCACCGGTGAAAACGTCACCGAGTGTCTCGGCGGCGCGCAGGACATCTCGGAATCCGACCTGTCGGGTCGCTACGAGACGGCATGCGATCCGCGGCTGAACACGCAGCAGTCACTGGAGCTGGCGTTCCTTGTCGCTGAGATGCTGCGGGACTAACCGCTTGGCCAAATCGGCCATCAGCCTGTCGACCTCGACTGGCCTGCCGCGGTAGCCGATGTACTTGTCGGGGCGGACGACGAACGCGCAGGCCGAGGCGACCCTGTATTGACGGTGTGCCGACCGCGTCGGATCGCCAAGTGCCGCAGGATGATCGGCGAATCGCTCGGCGGTGACGACGCGCGCCTTCGCCAGTCCCGGATACGTCTGCTCGATCTGCTCGGCGATCCGGCACAGTTCCACCGCCGGGAGCGCTTCGTCGTCAAGACCGGTGAACAGCAGGACGGTGTGCTGGGTGCCGCGGAACACCTCGTGCAGCCGTCCGGCTCGCCCGTCGATGACCAGGTCGGCCTCGCGGGCCCGGTCGCCCGGTGCAGGCGCGTCCCGCCAGCCCGAACCGTCCTCAGCGCTGAGTGGGCTGTTCGGATAGTGCACGCGCAGTTGCGCCAGCAGGCCGACGAACCGCTGGCGGACCCACGGGAGAGTGATCACACGGCCCGCCAGCAGCGGTGCCACCCGGCCACGCGCCAGCCGTGCCAGTGGGTTCTGCCCGCCGAAAGCCGAGAACAACCGGTCGGTGGTCTTGAGCAACTTGACGCCGACGGGGTGTCGCTCGGCCTGATAGCTGTCCACCAACGACTCGTCGGCGAGCCCCCGTTCGACGAGCGCAAGCTTCCAGGCCAGGTTGTAGGCATCCTGAATGCCGGTGTTCATGCCTTGGGCGCCCGCGGGGCTATGCACGTGGGCCGCATCGCCGACGAGGAACACCCGCCCGTCGCGGTAGCGCGGCACGGTGCGGCTGTGCACACGGTAGCGGGTCACCCAGTATTCCTTGACGACCTTGGCAGGGAAGGGAACTCGCTCGGCGACCATCGCCTGGAACTCTTCATGGGTGGGTTCGCTGTACTCGGCGCCGTCGGGTCCTGGCGGGAAGTTGCCGAAGATCCGGTAGCGGTTCTCGCCCGGCATTGAGAACGCCGCGAAAATGCCTGCGGGACTGGGGAATCCGTAGAGGCCGCCGTGCGGCAATTTCCACTCCAGTTCGGCATCAGCCATGATGAATTCATCGCGGTACGTCGACCCGGCAAACGGGATCCCCGTCGCCTTGCGCACCGCACTGTGTGCGCCGTCGCAGCCGATGACCCAGCGGTACCTGGCGGTCTCTGTCGATCCATCCTCGCCGCGCAGCGACACGATCACCGCATTGCCGTCCTGGGTCAGATCCGTCAGCGCCAGGCCTCGCTCGATCTCGACACCTCGCGTGCTCAACAAGTCGGTGAGAATGCGCTCGGTGTCATGCTGCGAGAGGGTGCGCGGTTCGGGGTAGGCGGTGTAGTTCTGCGGCCCGATCAACTGGCCCGCGAAATCCAACGCGACCGTCTTCTCCGCGAATGTGATGGTCAGGTCCGACGCCGGGTCACCCGCGGCGATCGCCTGCTCGATCACGCCGATGTCGTCGAAGATCTCCAGGGTCCTTGGCTGGACAACCAGCGCGCGGGACGTCGTCGCAGGTGCGGATCCGCGATCGATGATCCGGGGCCGGACGCCATGGCGTGCCAGCTCATTGGCCATCGTCAAACCGGTCGGGCCCGCCCCGACAACCAGAACCGGGAGTAGCTGCTCGGTCATTGCAAATCACCTCACTGTGATTTCATCGTTTGTTGAATTGATTCACTACGACTGTAGTACTACGCGGAGAACGAATCAACCCCGGGTCGACGCGCGATCCTGCGCGTCCTAGATCAGCGTCGCGATATTGCTGCCGACGGTCCACGCGGCGGCGGCGATCAGCCCGGTGAGTGTCAGCACGGCGGTCACCCAGAACAGCAATGCCCGCTTGGCGCGTTGCCGGGCCCAGTGGAACTCGTCAAGGTCGATTCCGGCGAATTGTCCTGATACAGGCTCATATTCGGGCTCATGCGGCTGCCAGCCGTCGCGCGTCAGCTCCCGGGTGTGTTGTCGAGGCGCCGGCACGGGCGGGGTCGGTGGCCGTGCAGTGGTCTCGGTGCTGGCGTGCTGGGCGTGCGATTGACTGTGGTACAGCGAAGCCGAGATGTGCTGCGCCGAGTTGCGCGGCGCGGGCACCTGGAACGGCGGCAGGCCCAGTTCGTCGACGATCGCGTCGAGTTCGGCAGCCATGTCTTGGGCGTCAGCGTAGCGATCGGCAGGATCACGCGCGGTGGCGCGCAGCACCAGCTCGTCGAATTGCGCTGGCACACCGGCGATCACGGCGCTCGGCGGCGAGACGTCGTTGTCCATCCGCTGGTATGCCACCGCTAACGCGGAGTCGCCGGTGAACGGCGTGACACCGGTCAGCAGCTCGTAGGCCAGGATGCCGACCGAGTAGACATCGCTGCGCGGTCCGGCGTCGCCGGTGCTGACCTGCTCCGGCGACAGGTAGGCGACGGTGCCCAAAATCACACTGGTGGAGGTGATCTTGGCTTCGGCGACCGCCCGCACCAGACCGAAGTCGGCGATCTTCACGTCGCCGTCATCGGAAATCAGCACGTTTTCCGGCTTGATGTCGCGATGCACCAGCCCGGCACTGTGCGCCGCTGCCAGGCCGCCGAGCACGGGGCGGAGCACCGCGGCGACCGCGTGCGGCGGCATCGGGCCGCGCTCCCGCAGCAGTTCGCGCAGCGTGCCGCCGTCAATCAGCTCCATCACCAGAAACGGATGCTGGCCGTCGATGCCCTGGTCGTAGACCGCGACCAGGCCGGGATCCTTCAGCCTCGCGACCACCCGCGCCTCACGCTGGAACCGGGTCAGGAACTGGTTGTCACCGGCGTACCGGGAATCCATGATCTTCAGGGCCACCGGCCGGTCCAGCCGCAGATCGAGGCCGCGGTACACCGCGGACATGCCTCCGGTCGCGATCATGACCTCGACGCGGTACCGGCCGTCCAGCACGGCCCCGACGAGCGGGTCAGATTGCTGGTAGGTCTCCACCGAACACATGTTACGAGCCGACCCATTCGTCTTAGACTCAGTGCGGTGAGCAGCATTCCGGCCGTCGACGATGTTCTCGACCCTCGCGAGGACGTCTACGACCTACCCGCCGTTGCCGATTTGCTCGGCATTCCAGTGACGAAGGTGCATCAGCAGCTGCGAGAAGGGCACCTGGTCGCGGTGCGACGCGACGGCGTGGTGGTGGTGCCAAAAGCCTTCTTCGACGAGACCGGGCACGTGGTGAAGAGCCTGGCGGGGCTGCTCGTGGTGCTGCACGACGGCGGGTACCCCGACACCGAGATCCTGCGCTGGTTGTTCACTCCCGACGCGTCGCTGACCATCCGCCGCGACGGCTCGACCGACAAGCAGGCGAATGCTAGGCCGGTTGACGCGCTGCACTCTCATCAGGCCCGTGAGGTGGTGCGTCGGGCCCAGGCGATGGCATATTGACCGGCACCTTGTAGAGCGAATACCAGGCCGCCGCAGCGCATGCCGTTGCCAGCATCACGTGCAGCCACGAGTACATGCCGTGCGCGCCGTCGGGTTTCCATATCACCGTGATCCACGTCGAGGCGCCCGCGATCGCCGCGATCGCCTGCCTAGACTGCGCAAGCGCGGAGACCACGGCCAACGGCCAGGTGTAGTACCACGGCAGCGCTGCGGGCACGAACAGCACCACCACCCCCATCACCAACGCGATGCCGATCAGGGCCTCGCGGTCGGTGTGGCGAAACCGCCACCACAGCAAGGGAAGTGAGATCGCAATGATCGCGATCCCGATGATCCGGCTGACATCGAGCACCGCGTAGAAGTTCACGGGGAACAGAAGGCTGCCGAACACGTTGATCAGATTCGCCGCGGCGGTCGGCACCGTCAGCCAGTTGATGATCTTGACGGACCCCGCCAGCGCCGTCAGCCAGCCAAGGCCGACGCCTGCCAGCCAGGACAACACGGCGAACATTGCAGCGAAGATCAGCGCCGACGCGGCGGTCGCCACGGCGAACGCCTTCACCGGCGAATACCCCCTCCGCTTCCGAAGGTCACGCGTCCACACCCAGACCATGAACGGAAGAGCCAGTCCGGCCGTGGCTTTCACTGCCACTGCCACTGCGATCAGACTCACGCCCCAGATGTGGCGGCCTGCGAAGGTCAGCGCAATCGCCGCCATCATCAAGCCGACCATCAACATCTCGTTGTGCACGCCACCCATCAGGTGAATGATCACCAGCGGGTTCAGCACGCATATCCACAGCGCGGCCGCGCCGTCGGCGCCGACATGGCGGGCCACCCGCGGGGCCGCCCAGATCAGCAGGGCCAGGCCGGGCAGCATGCACAGCCGCAGCAGCATGGTGCCCGCCACCACGTCGTTGCCGACGAGCATCGTGACGAACTTCGCGACGAGAATGAATGCGGGCCCGTAGGGCGCGGTCGTCGTCGTCCAGATCGGACTCACGTTGTCCAGCAACGAGTTCGGGTTGTCGACCGGGCCGACGATGTACGGGTCGAAGCCGTCGCGCAGCAGTGCGCCCTGCGCTAGATAGGAGTAGGTGTCGCGGCTGAACACCGGAACGGACAGCAGCAGAGGCAGAAGCCAGAAGCCGGTGGTCGCCACCATGATGTATTCGGTTGCGGTGCGGTCGATCACTCGGCGGCCCAGCCACAGCCAGGCGATCAGCATCAGTGCCACGCCTATCCACAGCAGCACCGACGACAGCACTAGCCCGTGCCCGAACCGAAGCCAGGACAGGTGCAGCGACTCAAGAAGTGGATC
>JAVXWV010000347.1:0-4025 GCA_032230775.1 Mycobacterium sp.
GCAACGCGGTGCCCAGCTGCCACGCATCGTCGGCAGCCTTCGCGGTGCCCACACCGACGTGTGGCCGCAGCGCGAACGCCGCATCGCCGATCAGACAGCTCCGCCCGAACGCCATCCGCGGCACCTCAATGTCGACAATCACCTGGATGAACGGCTCGGCGGTTCGTTGGATGACCTCGGCCAGTGGCGCGGGCAGGTCAGCCGCCGACGAATGGAGTTGTTCAACGTGGCGTGTCTGGACCGATCCGGCAGGCACGGCCAACTCTGCCCTGACACCGTTCCGGTCGGTCAGCAGGTCGGTGAGACGGTCTCCGGGCGCGATGTTCTGGTACCAGAGCCAGTTAAACAGCACAGAGCCGCTCGGGCCGGGAATCGGGTAGGCCAACAGGTGACCGCGAGGGAGGATCCGGTAGGTGTACGCATCGAGCAGGATGCTCGCCGAACGGCCGCTGAGTTGGCCAATGTCGACGGTGCCGCGCCAGGCCAGGTACCCCGCGTAGCGAGGCTGGGCGTCGGGGACCATGATTCGGCGTGCCGTCGACCGAATGCCATCGGCGCACACGACGAGATCGGCGGCCAGTCTCTGACCGTCGGTCAATGACACTGTCGCGGCATCGCCCCGGTTATCCAGGCGCGCAAGCTCACTCGACAGGTGGTAGTGGTCGGTGCCGAAGGCGTCCAGCAGACCTCGATACAATTCGACGTACGAGGCGAACCGGTATGCGCAGGGTTGCTCGTCGATGATCGCGCCGTCCGCATCGAGATACTGAAGCCTGCGGGCGGGCATGCCAATGTCGGCAATCGATTTGCCTGCCCGCTCCACAAGATAGCGAACCGTGCTCGGGTGCGCGACGATTCCGGTCCCGCGCCCCTCCAACGGATTCGAACTACGTTCCAGAACGTCGACGTCCCAGCCCTGGTCTCGGAGAATCAAGGCCGCAGTGAGTCCGCCAAGCGACCCTCCAACCACAACGGCCCGCATCACAGGGCGCCTTCACCGGTGAGAACGGTCGACGCGAAGGGGGGAGTGGGGACCGTGGCCATAGGTCTCAGGATCGCCGCTGCGCGGCCAGCTGTCGTTGGCGCTGGCCGCCAACGTTGTTGGCGTCAGCACTACCCGCGTCATACCCACTAGCGGGGAAATCAGCGACCGCCCAACCAGATTGCGCGAGAGGCAGTCCCGCCGAGCGTAGGCTTTCGGTATGCAGCCCCGCGCAGATCTCTACCTCGACCGTGCGCGCGCGGACTCATTTGGTGCCGCGGCACGAGTCTACGACGCACATAGGCCGCGCTACCCCGATCAGCTCATTGATGAACTTCTGATGCAGAGCCCTCAAGCGGTGCTCGATGTTGGCGCGGGTACCGGGATCGTTTCCGAGCAACTCGTCGCGAAGGGAGTCAATGTTCTTGCGGTTGAGCCAGATCCGCGCATGGCTGACGTCGCGAGGGACAAGGGAATCCGCGTCGAGATCGGCACGTTCGAGAGCTGGGACGCCGCGGAGCGCCGCTTTGACCTCGTCGTGTTCGGGTCGTCCTTTCATTGGGTCAATCCCGATATTGCGTTGCCGAAGGTTCATCGACTGCTGACCAGCGGTGGACGTCTTGCATTGATGTGGAACCGCCTGTCCCCAACACATCCCACTCACAGCGACCTCGCGGAGATATACCGGGATTACATGGATCCGGGCTCATCCGTGTTCGGCGGCTCGCCGAAGGATCTCGTCGACACCGACCGTCGCACCGAGCAGATGATCGCCTCAATCACGGCTTCCGGATTCACAGTTGAGGAGCGTACGTACCCGCGAGACGGCTACTACTCCACGCAGCAGTGGCTTGACTTCGCATTCACCCATTCAAACCACCTTGTCCTCGCCGCCGATAAGGCTTCCGAGCTTCGAGCCCGGCTGGCTGAGCGCATCGGTCCACGAGGCGTCTCGGTGGGCGGGGATACATTGCTGATCGTCGCCACCCGCTCATAGGAGGTTGCGATGCGATCGATGCGTGTGCTGGTCGTCGGCGGTGGCATCGGGGGTCTGTCCGCGGCGTTGGCGATGCGGTTCGCGGGGGCGAAAGTCAGGGTGTACGAGCAGGCCGCCGAGTTCGGTGAGGTCGGCGCCGGAGTTGGGCTCTTCCCCAACAGCATGCGGATATTGCAGCGGCTCGGCGTCGCCGGCCCGGTGACTCGCCTTGCGGCGCCAATCGACGAGTGGTGGATGCTGGCTCCTGGCGGGTCAGTCGTATCGCATCAGGTCGCCGGCAGCGACGGCCCAATCAGCTCGCTCGGCATGTACCGTCCAGATCTGGTGGCAGAGCTGGCGGCCCGGCTGCCCCGCGGTGCATTGCACACTGGGTATCGGTGCGTCGCCTTCAGGCAGGACGACCGCTACGCGGTGGTGACCTTCGACAACGGCGTGAGCGTCGAGGCCGATGTGGTGATCGCTGCCGACGACATCCATTCGACCCTGCAACGCTGCGTCGTCAAGCCGCGCCGCCCGGTGTTCTCCGGTGTGGTTGCCTATCGCGGAGTGATGCCTGCCGCCCGTGTGCCCGGTTGGCCGTGGCCACATGCGTTGGTGAACTGGGTAGGTCAGGGCAAACACTTTCTAGTCTTCCCAGTGCGTGCAGGCACCCTGCTCAACTATGTCGGATTTCTGCCGGCAGGTGAACAGATGGGTGAATCATGGTCAGCGCCTGGTGATCCGGCGGTACTGGCCGCCGAGTTCGCCGACTGGGATCCACGGCTTTCTCGGCTGATCTCGCGGATCGATACGACATTCCGGTGGGGCCTGTATGACCGCGATCCGTTGCCGCGCTGGATAAACGGTCGGTTGGCGCTGCTCGGCGACGCCGCGCACGCGATGCTGCCGCATATGGGCCAAGGCGCCAACCAGGCCATCGAGGATGGAATGGCGTTGGCCACGTTGATGCGAGGTACCGATGCCGCCGACGTGACCGAGGTACTGCTCCGCTATCAGGGGCTGCGGCACGACCACACCGCGCGAGTCCAGCAAGGCTCCCGGGTCAACGGGATGCGAATGGACGCGGGGCAGGCGATCACCATCGGTCAATCCGGAGTGCACGACTACGACGTGGAGGCCGAGGCCCGGGCGATGATGCTGCGTGCTACCAGGTAGCAGGTAGTCCTCGACACCGACGGGCCAGAAACGCGGATGGCGGCTGGCCTTGATGACATCCGCCTTCGCAACCTCCACTCTCAAATTGACACGAGTCGCAAGCGCCGATGTCCGTCGGCCGAATCGGACCGGAGCGCGACGTGCGGAACCGCAAGAGCGAACACACGTCCCACGTGAAAGTCGTTGTGCTGAGGAGGATCATGACCGGAATCGTCGTCCTCATCTTCATGGGGTTCCTCGTCTACGGCATCTGGCGGACCGTCACCAAATCAGCACCCAATGAAAGGCTCAAGTGCTCCGTGTGCGGCACCACCAGGCGGGCACTCCACTGGATGAGAAGCTGGGAGGACTGGTACTGCTGGCCGTGCAAGGAGCAATGCATCCAGGCCATTCTGAACACCCTCATCGGCGAACACGCGTGACCTCGAGCGAGCCGAATGCGCTGCCCGGGCACATGCGGGCCTGGGTGCTGGGCGATCCCGGCCAGCTCAGTCTGGTGGACAAGCCGATCCCGATGCCGGGACGCGCCGAGGTGCTGGTGCGCATCGATGCCGTGGGGATCTGCGCGACTGACCTGGAGATCATCGACCACGGCGCGCCGGCAATGGTCGGCGGCGGCGAACCGTTCAACAAGATGTTTACCCCGGGCCACGAATACATGCGCACCGTGGCGGCACTCGGACCGGGCGTGGACGAGTACCGCATCGGCCAGCGCGTCACCGTGGAGGTCCATGCCGGCTGCGGGCAATGCAAGCGGTGCCGCGAGGGCCTGTACACCGCCTGTCTCAACTACGGCCTGAACTACGGGGACGTCGACAAGGGGCATCGCGCCAATGGATTCACCACCGACGGTGGATTCGCCGAATACGCCGTCAACAACATCAACACCCT
>JAVXWV010000456.1:0-4090 GCA_032230775.1 Mycobacterium sp.
AGGAGATGATGCCGGTGGCCACTTGGTACAGCAGAGGCTGGAACAGGTGGTGAGTGGTCTTGGCGATCATCTTGATGTCGACGTCGGCACGCTTGAGGGCCTTGGCGGCGTTCAGGCCACCGAAGCCTGAACCGATGATCACGACCCTGTGCCGATCAGTGACAGTGGCTCCGGGATGGCTCATTTTCAGCTCCTCGACGGACTACACGTGCACTTATACAGACACTAGGGTAGTCGCCCCACTTCCCATCAGCGTGGTGAGATTAGCCACGTCGCCGCCGGTTTAACCGAACAGCAGCGGCTTCAATTTTTCGGCGATCTCCGTGATACCGCCCGGCTGATAGCCCGTGAGACTCGTCACCGGGCTGAGGATGACGCCGTCGACGCCCGCGTCGAGGACCTTGGTCTTGATCTGGTCGGCCACCTGCTCGGGGCCACCGACGACGGCCTGCTGCCTGAAGTCCTCAGGGATCATGTCGGCGCTCACGTTCTCGTCGATCACCGCGATCACCAGCGTGCTGGTCTCCAAAGTCGCGGGGTCGCGGCCGATCTCCTCGCAGCGATCCTTGACTACAGCCAACTTGCGTGGCAGTTCGTCGAACCCGGTGATGATGTTCAGATGGTCAAAGTATTTGGCGGCCAACGGAATTGTCTTCTTCTCGCCGCTGCCGCCGATCATCAGCGGGATGTGGTCGCGGAAGCGGGGATTGGCCATCGCCTCCTGCGTGCGGTAGTACTTCCCGGAGAACGTCGGCCGTTCGCCCTTGAGCATCGGCAGGATGATCTGCAGCGCCTCGTCCAGCTTGTTGAAGCGGTCGGTGAAGGTGCCGAACTCGTAGCCGAGCTGATCGTGCTCGAGCTCGAACCAGCCGGTTCCGATACCGAGGATGGCGCGGCCCTGGCTCATCACGTCCAGCGTGGTGATTGCCTTGGCCAGCAGGGTGGGGTTTCGGTAGGTGTTGCCGGTGACCAGCGTGCCCAGCTGCACGCGCTCGGTCGCCGTGGCCAGGCCGCCGAGTGCCGTGTAAGCCTCCAGCATCGGCTCGTCCGGGGTGCCAAGGCCGGGCAACTGATAAAAGTGGTCCATCACGAAGACCGAGTCGTAGCCCGCCGCCTCGGCCTCCTGCGCCTGCGCGATCACGGTGGGGAACAATTCGGCGACGCCGGTGCCGTAGGAGAAGTTGGGGATCTGAAGTCCGAGTTTGATGGTCACGCCGTTCACGTAACCACAATTAAGCGGGGCGGTCACCCCGTTTAGCTCTCGGCGAACCGGGAATATCAGCCGAAGTTGGCGAGTGCCCCCTGGCTGACGTGCAGCGTCTGGCCGGTGATGTGCCGCGCGGCAGGCGTGGTCAGGAACAACGCCAGCCTGGCGATCTCCGCGGCCACAGGCGCAGGTGTGTGAGACAGGCCGTCGTAACCCGGCTCCGCGCTGCGTCCGGAAGCGACGGCGTTGACGGTGACGCCCCGCGTCCCGAAGTGCATCGCTTGCCCGGCGGTCCAGTCCGAAATCGCGGCCTTCACCGCGGCCTCGGGGCTGCCCTCGCGGGGAAGCTCGGGGATGACGGTGACGATCGAGCCGCCGGAGCGCAGGTGATCGCCGAGGATCTGGACGGTCAGCACCGCCGAAACGGCGGTCGCGTCCAGGGTGTTGCGCCATGCCGCAGCGAGATCGGCCAGCGAGTAGGTACGCGGGTCGCCGACATCCCAGCGTGGGGCGGGGATATTGACGATGGTGTCCAGGTGGTGCGGGAACTGGCCGCGTGCCTCTTCGAGGCTGGCCGGGTCGGTGTTGTCGAAGACGATCGCGTCGACGTCGAGCTCTTTGGCGGCGACCTCGAGGTCGTCGCGGCGTGCGCCGGCGATCACCACCTGGTTGCCCGCATCGCGGAAGCTTTCCGCAACCGTGCGTCCCAGATCTGTGTCGCCGCCGGTGACGAGCACCTCCATCACCATGACCTCCTGCTTTCGTTCAGCGCTGAACCCCAGCGAGTGAGCGTCATGTTACTGGACAGTAGCTAGGGATTGAAACTCGGCACGCGCGCGACACGGCAACAGTTCGGCCAACGTGCCATAGGGTCGTGAACTGTGCAGCCAAGCACCTCGCCCGGGCTGCCCCGCTGGATTTACATCCCTGCCGCGATGGGGGCGCTGTTCGTCGTGGTGCCGCTGATCGCGGTCGCCGCCAAGGTGGACTGGCCACACTTCTGGTCTCTGATCACCAGCGAATCGTCGACGACAGCGCTGATGCTCAGCCTCGAAACCGCGGCAGCCAGCACGACGCTGTGTGTGCTGGTGGGTGTCCCGATGGCACTGGTGCTGGCCCGCAGCGAGGCCAGGGCGGTGCGGCTCGCCAGACCGCTCATCCTGCTGCCGCTTGTACTGCCGCCGGTCGTCGGCGGAATCGCATTGCTGTACGCGTTCGGTCGGCTCGGGCTGATCGGCGAGTACCTCAGCGCCGCAGGCATCCAGATCGCGTTCACGACAACGGCAGTCGTGCTGGCGCAGACCTTCGTTTCGTTACCGTTCCTCGTCATTGCGCTGGAAGGCGCCGCCCGCACAGCAGGCGCCGACTATGAGGTGGTGGCCGCCACGCTCGGAGCCCGGCCGACAACGGTGTGGTGGCGGGTTTCGTTGCCGCTCTTGGCGCCGGGCCTGATCTCCGGCGCGGTGCTGGCATTCGCGCGATCACTTGGCGAGTTCGGCGCGACGCTGACCTTCGCAGGCTCCCGTCAGGGCGTCACCCGAACACTGCCGTTGGAGATCTACCTGCAGCGCGAAAGCGACCCCGACGCGGCCGTCGCGCTCTCGCTGCTGCTCGTCGCGGTCGCTGCCGTTGTCGTCGTCGCACTCGGCAGCCGCCAGATCCGGGGCACCAATGCCTGGTAGTCGGCCATGACCGAGGTTACGCTGCGGGCCGTCGTCGAAAATCGCGGCGTAGACATCGAATTCGACGTCGCCGCGGGCCAAGTGCTGGCCCTGCTCGGCGCCAACGGCGCGGGCAAGTCGACGGCCCTGCACGTGATCGCGGGGCTAGTACGCCCTGACCGCGGTGTCGTGCGTGTCGGACAAAGAGTGCTTACCGATACCGCGGCGGGTATCCACGTCGCCACCCACGATCGCCGCGTCGGCCTGCTGCTGCAGGACCCGCTGTTGTTTCCGCACATGAGCGTCACCGGCAATGTGGCGTTCGCGCCGCGCAGTTCCCGTGCCGTGGCGGCACATTGGCTCGCCGAGGTCGATGCGGCCGAACTCGGCGACCGGATGCCGCGGCAGTTGTCGGGCGGGCAGGCTCAGCGGGTGGCGTTGGCCCGGGCGCTGGCGGCCGAACCCGACGTGTTGCTGCTGGACGAACCGCTGGCCGGACTGGACGTCGCAGCGGCCACCGCGATGCGCAAGGTGCTGCGCCGCGTGCTGGCCCGCGACAACCGCTCCGCAGTGCTGATCACCCACGACCTCCTCGATGTGCTCACCCTTGCCGACCGGGTGCTGGTGCTAGAGGGAGGACGGATCGCCGAATCTGGTTCGGCTGCAACGATTTTAACGACACCACGGAGCCGGTTCGGCGCGCGCTTCGCTGGAGTGAACCTGGTCGTTGGTACCGCAGACGCCGAAGGCGTGCTGACCACGCAGTGGGGGACGACCTGGCACGGCACGCCGGAGCTCGACATGGTGGCAGGCGAGCCGGCGGTGGCACTATTCAACCCGGCAGCGGTCGCCGTCTACCGCGACAAGCCGCATGGCAGCCCCCGCAACACCATCGAGGTGACGATCGCCGAACTCGACGGCCGCGGGCCCGTGATCAGGGTGCGTGCGGACGAGCAGCCCGACGGGGCACCGGGCCTCGCCGCCGACATCACCGCCGAAGCCGTGGCCGATTTGCGGCTGGCACCAGGCGATCGCGTTTACTTCTCGGTGAAGGCCCAAGAGGTCACCGTCCTCAGCCAGTAACACTGTGGTTGGACGATGCGATCAAGGGCTTGAATCGACCAAACGCCACGGGGGCAAGTGGATTCGATCAACCTGCGCCACGCGCGGGTACCTTCTCATGCCAGCAATCGCATACAGGGGCTACTCTCAGCGACTCTTT
>JAVXWV010000527.1:0-3953 GCA_032230775.1 Mycobacterium sp.
TAGTTCTCGGGCTACAGGCGGTGGTCTTCGCGATCGGGGCGTGGCGCGGGCCCCGTCAGCATCCCTACGGCCTGATCTTCAAGCGCCTCGTCGCTCCGCGTCTCGGGCCCGTCACCGAGAAGGAACCAGTGCCGCCGCTGAAGTTCGCTCAATTGGTCGGCTTTGTGTTCGCCGTCGTCGGCGTCATCGGGTTCGCGGGCGGCGCCCCGCTTCTCGGATTGATCGCCACCGGCTTCGCGCTCGTCGCAGCGCTACTCAACGCGGCCTTCGGCATCTGCCTTGGCTGCCAGCTCTATCCGCTCGTCGTGCGGCTCCGCCGCGCACCGTCCCCTGCATAACGCTCAAACAGCAAGCAACCGAAAGGATTTCATCCATGGCACGCTCCGACGTCCTGGTCAGTACCGACTGGGCCGAGAGCAATCTCGACGCGACGAACACTGTCTTCGTCGAGGTCGACGAGGACACCTCCGCCTACGACGGCGGCCACATCGCCGGCGCCGTCAGGCTCGACTGGAAGACCGACCTGCAGGATCAGGTCAAGCGCGACTTCGTCGACGCGCAGCAGTTCTCGAAGCTGCTGTCGGACAAGGGCATCTCCAATGACGACACCGTGATCCTCTACGGCGGCAACAACAACTGGTTCGCGGCGTACGCGTACTGGTACTTCAAGCTCTACGGCCACGAGAACGTCAAGCTCCTCGACGGCGGCCGCAAGAAGTGGGAGCTCGACGGGCGTCCGCTGTCGAGCGACGCGGTGAGCCGCTCGGCGACCAGCTACACCGCCAAGGCACCCGACAACGCGATCCGGGCGTTCCGCGACGAGGTCATCGCGGCCATCAACGCCAAGAATCTCGTCGACGTGCGCTCCCCCGACGAGTTCTCGGGCAAGATCCTCGCTCCAGCGCACCTGCCGCAGGAGCAGAGCCAGCGCGCCGGTCATATCCCTGGCGCCATCAACGTTCCGTGGAGCAAGGCGGCGAACGAGGACGGCACCTTCAAGTCCGACGAGGACCTGGCGAAGCTGTACGCCGAGGCTGGCCTGGACGGGCAGAAGGAAACGATCGCCTACTGCAGGATCGGCGAGCGATCGTCGCACACCTGGTTCGTGCTGCAGGAGCTGTTGGGACACAAGAACGTCAAGAACTACGACGGCAGTTGGACTGAATACGGCTCCCTCGTGGGAGTCCCGATCGAGTTGGGAAGTTGATATGTGCTCTGCACCTAAGCAAGGACTGACGTTGCCTGCGAGCGTCGACCTCGAGAAGGAAACGGTGATCACCGGCCGCGTTGTCGACGGCGCGGGTCAGGCCGTCGGCGGCGCGTTCGTGCGACTGCTGGATTCGACCGACGAATTCACCGCCGAGGTCGTCGCGTCGGCCACCGGCGACTTCCGTTTCTTCGCCGCGCCCGGCACATGGACGCTGCGCGCGCTGTCCCCTGCGGGCAACGGCGACGCGAGCGTGGCGCCTTCCGGCGCCGGCATCCACGAGGTCGACGTCAAGGTCGCCTGACAGCAACTGCGTTTTCGTTGCAAAGACGCTGCGAAGTTAGCTGTTCGGTCCACGACGGGGTTGACTCCTGCGCTGCTGCGCGGAATTGATGCCGACGAATAGGGCCGATCAGGAAACGCACAGTTGCGTTCTGCCCCGAAGTACGCGTCGCAACTTCCGTGATCCGATCGATGACGGCCGCCGCGAGCGGACGGTGTCGCGGCGGTTAGAATCTCTGCCGTGGTGTTGTTCTTCGAGATCATGCTCGTCGCGGCCGTCGTGGTCATCACTTGGTTCGCGCTGTACGCGTTGTACCGCCTCATCACCGACGAGTCGTGACCTCCGGCGACGACGCTGTCGCGGCAGCGGTCGAACGAGCGAAAACAACGGCGGCCCGCAACATCCCGGTGTTCGACGACCTGCCGCTACCCGCCGATACCGCCAATCTGCGCAAGGGCGCCAACCTCAACGATGCGCTGCTCGCGCTGCTGCCGCTCGTCGGTGTGTGGCGCGGTGAGGGCGAGGGTCGCGGAGCGGGCGGCGACTACCGGTTCGGCCAGCAGATCGTGGTCAGCCACGATGGAGGCGACTACCTGAACTGGGAGGCGCGGTCCTGGCGGCTGAACGCCGAGGGCGAGTACGAAGCACCCGGCCTGCGTGAGACCGGCTATTGGCGGTTTAGTGTCGATCCGGCTGACACTTCTGAGTCCCTGGCCATCGAGCTGCTGCTCGCACACTCCGCTGGCTACGTCGAACTGTTCTACGGCAGTCCCCTCAACCAGTCCTCGTGGGAGCTGGTCACCGACGCACTCGCGCGCAGCAAGTCCGGGATGCTGGTCGGCGGGGCCAAGCGGCTCTACGGCATCGTCGAGGGCGGCGACCTGGCCTACGTCGAGGAACGGGTCGATGCCGACGGCGGGCTGGTGCCGCATCTGTCGGCCCGGCTGTCGAGGTTCGTCGGCTAGTGCGGACGAAATTGCTGGCCGCGGTATCGGCCGCCGCGGGCCTGGTTGCGGCGTGCTCGGCGAACACGCCACCTCCCGAACAGTCGTCGACCTCGGTCGCCCCGACCGGCCATGGTGGCTTCGCGCATTGCCTGAGCGAGCACGGCGTGCCTGCCGCGCCGGGTCCGGCCGCCGGTCCGCCGCCCGGCGTCGACCAGGACACCTTTCAGCGCGCCATGGAGGCGTGCTCAACGCTGGCGCCTGGGCCGGCCGGCTAAGTCAGTACCAACGCCTTGCCCGCGTCGGTGAGCTGCTCGACATCGTCTGCCGCACTGGGCAATTGGCCACCATCAGCCCGTTGCGTACCCGGCTAACCGACGCCAGCACTATCGGACGCGGATATGAAGCGGCCCCCGAGCCGTAGTTCCTGGTCGGACAAGACCAAGGGCTCGGGGGCCGGGTGACTGCGGGGAATTCGCCAGCGCGCGCATTCCCTGGCGCTGCTAGCTCGCAGCCACCTCACATGTCCGTAAGCCAATCAATTTCTCGGACCACCTCCTTCCGTGTGTACGAGCGACGGTACCTGCGCACAAGAAGCCAGACAAGCGATTTTGGGTGCGCCGTCAGCGATCGCTCAGTATCGCGGCATCGACGAGTTCGGAGACTTCGCCTGCCAATGGCGCGGCAGGCAACGGCTTGCCATCCAGCGTGTGCACCCGTGCCGCGAGCGTGATGCTCGATACCAGCCAAACACCCTGCGCCGCAACAAGATCGGCGTACCGCAGGGCGCGGTAGTCGCAGTCGTAGCCCTTGTTGCGGGCCATCTCGAACAGCGCCTGCTGTGTGGTGCCCCGCAGGATCGGATACCACGGCGGCGGGGTGAATAATACGGAATTGCCTGCCCCGTTCTCCGACTCGGTCGCGATGACCACCGTCGAGCGCGGCCCCTCCAGGATGTAGCCGTCGGAACTGACGAAGATGACGTCGCCAGCGCCCTGCCGCTCGGCGTGCCTCAGCGCCGCCATGTTCACCGCGTAGGACAGGGTCTTGGCGCCGGCAAGCAGCCACGGCATGTCGGTCGCACCATCGGCAGGCAGCCCGCGCGCAAGCGTCAACGCGGCCACGCCGTCCTTGCGAACTCCGGCGACCCGGCCGGGCACCGCGCCGATCATCGCGAAGGCCGTAGGAGGCGAGCCGCTTTCCCGCCCTCGGCTGCAGACCAGCCGCAGCACTCCCTCTTGGCCGCCCTGCTCCGCCCAGGCCGACGCCGCGGTGGCGACCGCGGCCTGCCAGCGCGGCAGATCGGGTTCCGGCAGATCCATCAGCCGCGCCGATTGCGTCAACCGTCCAAGGTGAGCCTCGAGCAGGCATGGGCGGCCGTCGCGGACCAAGAGCGATTCGAAGATGCCGTCGCCGCGCACCACTGCCAGATCGTCGGCGAAAAGCAATGGCGCCGCGGAGTCATGCAACCGCCCGTCGAGCGTGACCACAACTCCGGGTTCGCTCGCCATGGGGCATC
>JAVXWV010000884.1:0-8539 GCA_032230775.1 Mycobacterium sp.
GGAGCGCCTGCGGGCAGGACTATTCCGCCAAAGCCGCGCTGGACCGGCTAGGCCAGCTCGAGCCGGTCGTCCTGGTCACCGCCGACGGCTATCGGTACGGCGGCAAGTCCCACGACAAGCGCGACGATGTCGCCATGCTGCAGGCAGGCCTGCCAACACTGAAGGCCACCGTGCTGGCATCGGAGCTCACGGCCGAGGCCGAGACCGACGATCTAGCTCCGGTGTCCGTCGATTTCGACCATCCGTTGTGGATCCTGTTCTCATCGGGGACCACTGGGCTGCCGAAGGGAATCATGCACGGGCACGGCGGCGTCGTGCTAGAGCACTTGAAAGCGCTTGCGCTGCAATCGGATATCGGTGCCGACGATACGTTCTTCTGGTACACAAGCCCGAGCTGGATGATGTGGAACTTTCAGGTCGCAGGGCTTCTGGTCGGCGCGACGATCGTCTGCTACGACGGCAGCCCGTCGTATCCGAGACCGGACGCGTTGTGGGACATCGCTGCCCGCGTCGGCGCAACGGTGCTTGGCACCAGCCCGGGCTACGTGCTGGGCTGTATGAAGGCGGGCGCCGTTCCTCGCGCTGAGCACGACCTGTCGGCGCTGCGGACCGTCGGCATCACCGGCTCGTCGCTCCCGCCGTCGTCGTCGCTGTGGCTGCGCGACAACGTCGGTGAACACGTCCAGGTGGCGTCGATCAGCGGCGGCACCGACGTGGTGTCGGCATTCATCGGCGGCGTGCGCACAGTGCCGGTGTGGCCGGGGGAGTTGTCGGCGCCGTATTTGGGTGTCGCGATGGATGCCTGGGACGAGTCGGGGAAGCCGGTCCGCGGTGAGGTCGGTGAGCTGGTCATCAGAAAGCCGATGCCGTCGATGCCCGTCGCGTTCTGGAACGATGCCGACGGATCCCGTTATCGCAGCGCCTATTTCGAGATGTTTCCAGGGGTGTGGCGGCACGGTGACTGGATCACCATCACGGGCCACGGCAGCATCATCGTGCACGGTCGGTCGGATTCGACGCTGAACCGGCACGGCATCCGGATGGGCAGCGCCGACATCTACCAGGCCGTCGAGCGGTTACCCGAGATCGCAGAGGCGCTGGTGATCGGAGCCGAACAACCCGACGGCGGTTACTGGATGCCGCTGTTCGTGGTGCTCGCCGACGGCGCGGAGCTGACCGACGAGCTCCGCGACCGGATCAAGTGCACCATTCGCGACGAAGTCTCCCCGCGGCATGTGCCCGACGAGATCATCGTCGCACCCGGTGTTCCGCACACCCGTACCGGCAAGAAGCTCGAGGTGCCGATCAAGAAGCTGTTCCAAGGCGCCGACCCTGCAAAGGTCGTCGAAAAGAGCGCGGTCGACGACCCCGCGCTGCTCGACTGGTACGCCAACCTGCAGCGCTAGCGATCGAAGATTTTTGTCGGCGGGCCGGGGCATACTCCGTCCCGTGGCCCTCTGGGCCGACTCATCCATCGGATAACAAGCACTATTGCCGCACCCAAGAGCGCCCCAAGTACTACAGGCCGCTCCCATCGTTTGCGCGCCGCCTACCGAAGTCATTCCGGCAGAATGGCGGAATGACGAATCCGGCGATTATTGGGCTCGGGCATCTGGATTTCACCGTGACCGACGGTGATCGCGCCGTGCGCTGGTGGCAGGAGGTGATGGGCTTCAATCTTCTCGCAGAATGGGGGCACGCGGGTTTTCGTGCGTGGACGATGGCGCACCCCTGCGGCTTGGTTGTCACAGCTGTGATGCATGCCGAGGGCGATGCTTCGGACTTTGACGAGCGGAGGGTCGGACTCGATCATGTCGCCTTTCGTGTGAGCGACCTTGGCACTCTTGAAGCGTGGGCGAACCGCCTTGATGCCCTGGGTATTTCGCACTCGGGCGTTCAGGACGTCCAAGGAGACCGCGGGGGTCCGCTTATCGTCCTGCGCGACCCCGACAACATCCAGATCGAACTGACTGCCGGTTGGCACCTGTCGAAGTAGGGGACCTGAAGCGTTCTTCGCCGAATCGGTGCCAGCATTTGCTCAATCACTAGTGCTTCCTAGTCAAGGCCCGTAGATTCCGTCCTGTATCACAAGCAAGGATTCGTATGTTCGCTTGCGAAGCCGAGGATCTGGATTACCTCAACAAGGCCCCACTCCGTCTCTTTGCCTCCATCAACGTGACCCGACCGCCAAGCGAAGTATTCGCCGCGCTTGCACATGACCCGGCCAATTGGGGTGAGTTTTTCCCCGGCTTCGACAGATCTGGCCGTTGGCAGACACCGGGACCGCATGGCGTTGGGTCTCGCTACACAAAGCGATTCATCGGCGTCACGATTGAGGAATCGGTACTCGTCTGGGAAGAAGGCGCTCGCCTTGCGTTCCGTGTCGTTGGCACGACCGCACCGGCGTTTCATGCCTGGGTTGAGGACTACCATTTTGAGCCGGACGGCCACGGCGGCACTTGCTGCGAGTCGCCATCGGCGGCAAGGCGCGGCTTCCCTTCAAGCTGGTCACCCCTGTAATGCCGCGAGTCTTCGTTCGCCTGATGGCCCGCGTAGGTCAGAACCTTGAACGTGGTCGCTGGTTCTCCGCCCCAACAACTAACTCATGACACTCAGGGGCTAGCCACTGGGACAAACCACTCCTTGTGAAATGTCCTTTCCATGTTCGGTGCCACTAGCTCTCCAATGCCTTCGCGCAGCCAGTGAGGATCGCGCGGAAGGCAAACGAGCGAATCAGCGGCGCGGTAAGTACCTCGACCACCTTGCCGCCCCCGCGAGCTGGAATCGTGTAGTCGCTTACCCAATCGATATACGTTCCGTCGCCCGACGGAGTGCATGTGAGCGTCCCGTTTTGATGCGCGGGTGGGAACCCCGCGACAACGCGATACGAGCAGCTACGGGGCGGGTCGTAGGCCGTGATCTGCTCGTGCACCCAGAAGCCAAATCCTTTCAGTTCCCGCGTCGCCCCCACTCCTGGACCCGACGAGTCCTTCACCCAAGCGGCTGTGCGAAACCAAGGAGAGGTGGTCAGGTTGGCCGGGTCGAGCAGCCAAGCGAAGACCCGTTCCGGCGATGCTGCGATCGTCCGCTGCTCGTGAATCTGGACCATGAGATTTCCCCCGCCTTGCTGGTCGCAGTCAAGCGAGATCGTATCTACCACCTAGCCCCTCTAAGGTAATGGGTGAGTTTGAATCGCTGGTCGGGGCGATTCGCCGGGGCTAGCGCGAGCCCGCGATGTTGGGATCGGTAGCAGCGCCAGCAGTGTCCACTTGCACCGGCAAGAAATAAGGCAAATACCCGACGTCCCGCCCGCCCGCCAGGCGCAAACTACGCAGTAGGGCCTTGGGAGGCCGCGCTGAGCAAAGGAAACAATATGAACACCACACCCACGCTGAGAAGAGGAATCGTCGGGTTAACAACGGCCGTGTTGGTGTCTGGCGGTTTGGGTCTGGGCGGTTTGGCGCTAGCGGGCACCGCCCAGGCCCGGCCCACCTGGTGCCCAGGGGATAACAAGCCGGCTGCGCCGCCGTGGCCCGACTTTCAGTGGAATTCCTGCTACGAGTACAGCGGAGCGGGAGGAAACTACGGTTGGATCGACTTGGGCACCGGCATATTCCACCCCATGCCGCTCGACATCCCGGCCACGCCCCCGCCTCCCAATCCGCCGGAATGCATAGGCCTCATTCCGCTCCCCGGGGTGGACCCGTCGCACTGTGTGATCTAACTGCGACTGCTGCACTGTTCTTTAGCCAGTCGGTGACATCACCTGATCAAGACGTTTCTGACCGGAGTGAACGGCTGGACCGATCAACAGCTGTCTGACGGAACCATCGTGTTGACCGCACCGCAATGATGCCGCGCCGCAACGCCAAGCCTGGCTCGCGGTCAACTACCAACCACCACCGTCTAAGGGGCGCGCCGCTAACTCACCCACGTGCCGAGGCGACGCAATGCTTCCTCGATGTCGCCCTTGGGACCCGCGAACGACATCCGAACGCAGGATCCACCGCGGACCGTGTCGAAGTCGATGCCCGGCGCTATCGCAACACCGGTGTCGTTCAACAGCTTCGAGCAGAACGACAACGAGTCCGTAGTCAGGTGAGAGACGTCGGCGTAGACGTAGAACGCGCCGTCGGTGGGGGCAAGGCGGTCGATGCCGATCGAGCGGAGCCCATCGAGCAGCAGCTGCCGGTTGGCCGCGTAGTGATGCAGCAGCGCATCCGCCTCGGCGACAGAGTCAGGTGTGAACGCCGAGACGGCCGCCACCTGCGACAGGACGGGCGGGCAGATGGTGAAGTTTCCCGTCAGGCAGTCCACCGCCCGCTGCAACTCCTGCGGGACAAGCAGCCAGCCCAGCCGCCACCCGGTCATCGCGAAGTACTTCGAAAAGCTGTTGACCACCACGGCATCTCGCGATGTCTGCCACGCACAGCTGGTCGCGGGAGCACCGTCGTACACCAGGCCGTGGTAGACCTCATCGCTGATCAGGCGAACTCCTGACTGTTCGCACCACGACGCGATCGCGGTCAGCTCCTCGGGCGGTATCACCGTCCCGGTCGGGTTGGCCGGGCTCGCGACGATCACGCCCTGCAGCGGCGGATCCAGCTCCGCAAGCATCTTGGCTGTCGGCTGGAACCGAGTAGCGGGCCCGCAGGGGATTTCGACGACCTCACAACCCAGCGCCGACAGGATGTTGCGATAGCACGGATAGCCGGGGCTGGCGATCGCCACCCGGTCGCCGGCGTCGAAGGACGCGAGGAACGCCAGCAGGAATCCGCCGCTGGACCCCGTGGTGATCACAACGTCGCTCGGGTCGACGACGAGCCCGTGCCGGTCGTCATACGACCTTGCGATCGCGGCGCGCAGCTCGGGGATGCCCAGCGCAACGGTGTAGCCGAGAACTGTGTTGTCGAGTGCCTCTTTCGCGGCCGCGCGCACGGCAGCGGGGGCGCCGGCGCTCGGCTGGCCTGCCGAAAGGTTGACCAGGTCGCCGTGCGTGCGCTGGCGCTCCGCGGCGGCCAGCCACACGTCCATCACATAGAACGGCGGAATCCCGGCCCGCAGCGCGACGCTCATCGGAGCCACGCTAACAAGCGGCCTGGGCGTCGTAGCGTTGTGGCCATGGACGACGAGCACTACGCGATCAATAGAGCCTGGTGGGACGAACGCGCTCCCGCGCACGCCACGTCGCCGGATTACGCGGTGCAGGAACTCATCGCAGACCCGACGCGGCTGTCCGACGTCATCCGGTTCGACCTACCCCGCCTCGGCGATATCAACGGACAACGCGGAATTCATCTGCAATGCCATATCGGCACCGACACAATCTCCCTACACCGGCTCGGGGCCACCATGACCGGCCTTGACTTCTCTCCGGAATCGATCGGGATCGCCCGTCGCATCGCCGCCGACACGGGCGCCGATATCACCTTTGTCGAAGCGGACGTCTACAGCGCTCCGTCTGCTGTCGGCGGTGGCTTCGACTTCGTATATACCGGCGTCGGCGCGCTGTGCTGGTTACCTGACATTCGGCGCTGGGGCGCGACTGTGGCGGATCTACTGCGCCCGGGTGGCAGGCTTCTTCTGCGCGAATACCATCCGATGACGTGGGCTGTCGATGACGGCCGCACAGACGCTTTGGTGCTCGGCTACCCGTACTTTGAGCAGCCAGAGCCTGTGGACTTCGACGGTCCGGGAACGTATGTCGAGACCGCGATGGACTTCAGTCACAACCAAACCCGGGATTGGACGCATGGCCTCGGGGAGATCGTCACCGCTGTTTTGGAGGCGGGTTTGGAGCTCACCATGCTCGTCGAGCACGACTCCGCGCCGAACGAAGCATTACCCGGGCGCATGCGTCGGGAAGGCGACGGTGAATGGCGGCTCATAGAGCACGGAGAGCGCCTCCCGTTGAGCTATACGCTTCAAGCCATCAAACGTTAGAACACTTCAGATTCGAGCCGACGCAGATGCTCCTGCGGCGCACCCATCAGCTGGGCGCTGCCATGCGCACGCTTGAAGTACAGCTGGATGTCGTGCTCCCAGGTGATCGCGATCCCGCCGTGCATCTGCACCGCTTCGGCGGCCACCTTGGTGAACGCCTCGCTTGCCACGACCCGCGCCAGCGCTGCAGACGTCGCCGACGGCTCGGCTATCGCGTCGTTCACGACCGCCCGCGCCGACTGCACGGCCACGTACAGGTCCGCCATCCGGTGCTTGAGCGCCTGGAAACTGCCGATCGGGCGGCCGAACTGCACGCGGTCCTTGCTGTACTCGACAGTCAGGTCGAGACACTTCGTGGCGGCGCCGATCTGTTCGGCGGCCAGCAGGATCGCGGCGATGTCGGCGAGCCCGGGGTCAGCGCCGATGTCGACGGTGTCGGTGGGCTCGACCCGCGCGAGTCGTCGCGTCAGGTCCATGGTCTCGATTCGGTGTGCCGTGAAGTTCGTCCAGCGGCTCAGCGTCGTGCCGGTCGCGGCGATCACGATGTCGGCCACGTCGCCGTTGACCACATAGCCGGGGTCGAACACGACCGTCCCGATCTTCGTGCCCGAGGCCAGCTCTTCGAGTGCATCGGCATTGGGCTCGTCAGCGGCAAGTAAGGCGAGTTCGGCGAGCGTGGTGCCGAGCAGCGGCGTCGGCACCAACGCCTTGCCGAGCTCCTCGAGTACGACGGCCGCGTCAGCGAGTTCGCCGCCGGCGCCGCCCAGTTCTTCGGGCACCACCAGCGCGGCCGCGCCGACCTGCTCGCACAACAGCTTCCACAGCGACTCGTCGTAGCCGCGTTCGGAGGCCATCGCCTGACGCACCGCCGCGGGCGACGCGTGCTTGTCGACCAAGGCCGCGACGGTCCCGCGCAGCAGTTCCCGTTCTTCTGTCACGAAAGGGCCTCCAATACTCGGCGGCGGTGCCATGTCGGGTCGCCCCATGCCGGGCGCAGGGCCTGTACCCGCAGCAGCCACAGCGACAGATCGTGCTCCTGCGTGAAACCGATCGCCCCGTGCGTCTGCAGCGCCGAGCGAGCCGCCAGCAGGGCGGCATCGGCCGCCGCGACCTTCGCGGCGCTGACGTCACGCGCGGCTTCCGATGCGCTGTTGGCCAGCGACAGTGCCGCGCCGTAGACCAGCGGCCGCGCCAACTCGATCGCGATGTGCACGTCGGCGAGCTTGTGTTTGATGGCCTGATACGTGCCGATCACCTTGCCGAATTGGCTGCGCTGCTTGGCGTATTCGACAGACGCGTCGAGAAGTGCCTGCCCCGCACCAACCAACTGCGCGGCGGTGGTGAGCGCACCGAACTCGTACGCGCGGGCGACATCGGCTGGCCGCGGTTCACCGGAGGCGCTGACGTCGAACAGCTTTCGGCTCGGGTCGACGGACTCGTGCTGGGTGCCCGCGGCGCCGTCACGCACGGCACCGTCGGCGGCCACTAAAACGACGCCGGCGGCATGCGCATCCAGGGCCCGCGGCACCTTCGGTGGCATCGCGACCGTGGCGATCAGCTCACCGGCGGCCAGCGCTGCGCTGCGGTCGTCGTCGGCGAGCAGAATCGGCGCCACCGCAATCGATTCGGTGACGGGGCCGGGTACACACCAGCGGCCGAGTCGCTCGGCGGCGACCACGAGATCGACGGGGTGCGCGTCGATGCCATCGAACTTCTCGGGCACCGCCAGCGCGGTGACGCCGAGGTCGGCCAGCTGTGCCCACACCTTGCGGCCCGGTGCGGTGTCGCCCCCGCCCCACGCGCGCACCGCGGCAGGCAGATCGGCGGCGGCCAGCGCCGCGTCGATGCTGGCCGCGAAGTCGCGCTGCTGTTCGTCTAGATCGAATCTCATTTCGCCTTCCCTGAGCTTTCTCTGGGCAGGCCCAGCAGCCGCTCGGCGATGATGTTGCGTTGAATCTCGTTGGTGCCCGCGTAGATCGGGCCGCCCAGAGCGAACAACAGCCCGTCGGTCCACGAGTCGGCGAGCTCTCCGTCGGCGCCGCGCAAGTCAAGCGCGGTCTGATGCAGCGCGACGTCGAGGTCCGACCAGAACACCTTGGTCACCGACGACTCGGCACCGAGCTCGCCGCCCGCGGCCACCCGCGTCACCGTCCCGAAGGTGTGCAGCCGGTAGGCCTGAGCCTTGATCCAGGCATCGGCAACGCGGTCGGTAAAGGATTCAGCGGAATTGGCCTGCAGTGTTTTCCAATGCGCGACCAGCCGTTCGGCCGGCGCAAGGAATCGAGCAGGGCTGCGCAGCGACATGCCGCGCTCGTTGCTCGACGTGCTCATCGCGGCCCGCCAGCCGTCGTGCACTCCGCCGATCACGTCGTGGTCGGGCACGAAGACGTCGTCGAGGAAGATCTCGCCGAAGCCGGTATCACCGCCGAGCTGCGCGATGGGCCGGACGGTGATGCCCTTGGCCTTCAGATCGAACATGAAATAGGTGAGCCCACGGTGGCGCTCAGCCTCGGGATCGGAACGGAACAGCCCGAAAGCTCTCTCGCCGAACGGCGCTCGCGAACTCCAGATCTTCTGGCCGTTGAGTAGCCAGCCG
>JAVXWV010000614.1:0-2962 GCA_032230775.1 Mycobacterium sp.
GTAAGCAGAAGCCCTCGGAGGTGTTCCGCGATCACTTCTTGACCTGCTTCATCTCCGATCACGTCGGTGTGCAGCTGCGCAACCAGATCGGCATCGACAACATCTGCTGGGAAGCCGACTACCCACACTCCGATTCAATGTGGCCTGGTGCACCTGAGCAGCTGCACGACGTGCTCACCGAACACAACGTTCCCGATGACGAGGTCAACAAGATGACCTACGAGAACGCGATGCGCTGGTATCACTTCGACCCGTTCAGCCACATCCCGAAAGACCAGGCCACCGTCGGCGCATTAAGGAAGGCCGCTGAGGGTCACGATGTCTCCATCCAAGCGCTGTCCCAACACAAACATGAGTCGGGCGGCGGGGCCGCTTCGTTGCAGGCACAACTGGACAGGACGAACGCTCCGCGCTGAATCTTGTTGACCGGCTTGTCAATTAACAGAAACACGGCTATCCCCCGCCAGCCGCCCAGCACTTTGATAGTGGCTACATAGCTCATTCTTAGATTGCCTACCTAACCTCGCCTTCGGGTTGGGGCGTCTCTCGACGCGAAAGGCCAGGTAATGAAGCTCAAACAAGTGGTTGCGGGAGCAGCGATCGGCTGCACGCTGGGCATGACCGGAATCAGTCTGGGGTCAGGCGTCGCCAACGCGGCACCACCGTGCGGCCAGATGGGCGCGCAATGTGGCGGCCCCGGTGGCCCGGGCGGACCTCCTCCGCAGCGCGGACCCGAGGGTCCGCCACCCAATGACCGCGGACCCGGAGGCCCAGGCGGGCCCGGTGGTCCACCCGGGGACTTCCGCGGACCCGGTGGACCCGGCGGACCCGGCGGTCCACCCGGGGACTTCCGCGGACCCGGCGGTCCGGGCGACTTCCGCGGACCCGGCGGCCCAGGCGGTCCCGGCGACTTCCGCGGACCCGGCGGCCCAGGCGGACCCGGCGGTCCCGGCGACTTCCGCGGAAACGACAACCACGACTTCCGCGGGCCCGACAACCACGATTGGCGACCACCCTGGAACCCAGGCGACAACGACTGGCGCGGTCGGTTCCACGGCGCCCCCTGGGGTGACGGGCCAGCGCCCTGGGGCTTCGGCGCACCGCCGCCGCCACCGTGGGATGGACCTTTGCCGGAGGCATGGGGCCCCCCGCCGCCGCCGATCAACTACTGGGGTTTCAACGAGCAACCGGTGTGGGATCAGGGCTACAACCAGTGGGGTTTCTACTTCTTCGGGATCTGGATTCCGCTTCCGATCTGACCTGCCCATTGGACGGCCGCCTCGATCGCACGGGGGCGGCCGTCCTACCGGGTCAATTCACCTGAGCGAGTAGCGAATCGGCAGGTGCTTGGGTCCGCCGACGAAAATCGTTGCGGTGTACTCGGGTTCGCCGATGAGTTCGATCGAGTTCAGCCGGGGTATCAGCTCGGAGAAGAAGCTGTTGACCTCCATCCGGGCCAGCGCAGCGCCGAGACAGAAATGCACGCCGTAGCCGAACGCCACGTGCTTGTTGGGGTCGCGGCCCACGTCAAACCGGAACGGATCGTCGAAGACTTCTTCATCGCGATTGGCTGACGGGTAGGACAGCAGCACCGACTCCCCCGCCGCGATCGCAACACCGCGCAGCTCTGTGTCCTCGGCGGCGGTGCGCATGAACTCCTTCACCGGCGTGACCCAGCGGATCATCTCCTCGGTGGCCAGGGGGATCAGTTCCGGGTGATCCTTGAGCCGCTGCAGTTGGTCCGGGTTCTCGATAAGCGCCTGCAGCCCACCGGAAATCGTCGCACTCGTCGTGTCATGCCCAGCGGTGGCGATGATGAGGTAGTACGACACCGTGTCGATGTCCGACAATGGCTCGCCGTCAATTCTGGCATTGGAAATGGCCGACGCCAGATCTTCGGTCGGCGTCGCCCGCCGCGCGGTCGTCAGTGCGTTGAAGTGCTCGAACATCTCCAGCATCACGCCCAGCTGTTCGGCTTTCGTTGTGCCGCGCTGGAACTCGGCATCGTCATTGCCGAACAGTTCCTGCGTGTATTTCAACATTCGAGGGAAGTCGGATTCGGGCATGCCGAGCATCGACATGATCACGTACAGCGGATAATTCACCGCGACTTCCTGCACGAAGTCACATTCCGGGCCGGCCGCCAGCATGTGGTCGACATACCGCTTCGCGAGCTCGTCGATCCGCTCCTTGAGCGCGCGCATGGCTTTCGGGCGGAACCAATCGGCACCGATCGCCCGAACCACGCGATGCTGGGGATCGTCCATGTGGATCAACGTGCTGACACCAATGGCGGCCTGTTCCGCGTCAGCCTCCAACGTCATCAACACCGGACGCGGCGAGTTGGTGAACACATTGTTCGCCCGCTCGATTTCCATGACGTCGGCACATTTGGTGATAGCCCAAAATGGTTGATAGTCGGGAACTTCGACCCAGGACACCGGGGCGTTGGCACGCAAGTGAGTCAGCGCTGCATGCAGTTTTGCCTCATCTGCATACGCCTGAGGGTCGGCCAACATGTTGGCGGCTTCGTCGACGACGCGAGTGCTCACGGGAACCTCCTCATTGAGGCCTTATCGGCCACGCAGGTCATGCAACACGGCAGAGACGGTCGCATCCGAGATGGTGCGCGGAAAGCCCACCATAACGCGGTCGATCACGCCGTCACACCGATCGCGGATCTTTGCCGCCACCTTGTCGATTGGGGCGACGACCGCGAATTCCTCAAGGATCTCGTCGTCGATCAGCGCGCCCATGCCGTCCCAGTCCCCCTTCAGCGAAAGGCTGCGCAGCTCGTCCTGCAACCCGCCCCAGCCGTGCAGCTCGAGAACCTTGCGGTATGCCGGAGTCGATCCGTAGAAGGCGATCTGCTTGCGGGTGCCGACCGCGGCGGCGCTCAAGCCCGCCTCGTCTTCAGCGGTCACCACGAACACCGGACACGACACCTGGAAGTCGCTTCGCC
>JAVXWV010000892.1:0-5194 GCA_032230775.1 Mycobacterium sp.
GTCCAGATGCCCGGCCATGGGGTCGTCAGACGGCAGCTGGTCGGGCCCGTTGGGACCGATGTCGAGCATGGTGCCAAGCGCCAGCCGGACGTCGTTGACCGCGGCGGCCCAGGCGTGCGCGTCGTCCTCGCTGAGTTCGAACTTCCCGCCGTCCTGGGGCAGGGTGTCCAGTAACCGTTCTGCCGCTTGACGTTTGGCGTCGATGATCTCCGGCTCGTGCAGGCTTCGCAACGCGTTGTTGAGACTCTCGACCGTGCCCGAGCCCGCCGGATGATCGGTCAGCGCGCGGTAAAAGTCGGGCAGCAGACGTTTCATCGTGTCATCCGGCGGAGGCTGCGAATGGCCGGTGCGCATCCCGGTGATCTCCTCGAGTTCATCTGCAGGAGAAGATGATTCACGATCGTCAAGCATCCCGAGCATCGATGTCACGAGGCTGCGCAGCAGCGCGGCCTCGTGTGAGGCCAGCGCCGACCGGAACCGCGGGCCGTCGGCGCCCTCGACCCGCTTCCACTTACGCACAGCCGGATCAGCGGTCCTGCTGCATGGTCGCCCACAGGCCCGCGGCGTGAAGCTTGGACACGTCGACCTCCATGGATTCCCTGCTGCCTGCGGACACCACGGCCTTGCCCTCGTTGTGCACCTGCATCATGAGTTTGGTCGCGTGCGGCTCGCTGTACCCGAACAGCTTCTGGAAGACGTACGTCACGTATGTCATCAGGTTGACGGGGTCGTCCCAGACGATGGTCACCCATGGGGTGTCGGTGGCCTCCGCGGTGGAGACATCCCGCTGCTCGCGAGTTCCCGGGCGGGTCTTCGCCGGAGTCGCCATGCGCTTCAGGATACCGACGCCTCGAAACCGATACCGTTGCGGTGTGCCGTCGCCCTTTCTGGCCTTGTTTACCGACAAATACGAGCTGACAATGCTCGCGGCGGCTCTGCGCGACGGCAGTGCGCACCGTCGCACGACGTTCGAGGTTTTCGCCCGCCGGCTCCCCGAAGGCCGCCGGTACGGCGTCGTCGGCGGCACGGCGCGCTTCGTGGAAGCGTTGGCGCAGTTCAGATTCGACGACACGGCTTTGGCGTCACTAGAAAACTTTCTTGACCGTGAGACGCTCGCGTACCTCGCCGACTACCGATTCCGCGGCGACGTCGACGGTTACGCCGAAGGCGAGCTGTACTTCCCCGGCTCCCCCGTGCTGTCTGTGCACGGCACATTCGGCGAATGTGTGGTGCTGGAGACGCTGGCTCTGTCCATCTTCAATCACGACACGGCGATCGCCTCTGCCGCCGCGCGCATGGTCGTCGCGGCCGCCGAACGCCCGCTGATCGAGATGGGCTCGCGACGCACCCACGAGCATGCCGCGGTTGCCGCGGCACGCGCCGCCTATATCGCTGGGTTCACGGGGTCGTCGAATCTCGAGGCGCAGCGCCGATACGCCGTGCCCGCACTGGGCACCAGCGCGCATGCGTTCACGCTGCTGCACACCAGTGGCGCAGTGGGGCCCGGTGATGAGCCTCTTGGGCGAAGAACATCGGAGTCGGAGCGGGCCGCGTTCAAGGGACAGGTCGACGCGCTCGGGATCGGTACCACCCTGCTCGTCGACACCTACGACATCACGCAGGGGGTGACCAACGCCGTCGAGGTGGCAGGCACCGGGCTCGGAGCCGTGCGCATCGACTCCGGGGATCTGGGTGTGCTGGCCCGCCAGGTCCGTCAGCAACTCGATAGCCTTGGCGCCACGAAGACCCGCATCGTGGTGTCGGGTGATCTCGACGAGTTCTCGATCGCGGCGCTGCGCGCGGAACCCGTCGACATGTACGGGGTCGGAACATCGGTGGTCACCGGCTCGGGGGCGCCGACCGCCAGCATGGTCTACAAGCTGGTGGAGGTGGACGGCATACCGGTCGAGAAGCGCAGCAGCCACAAGGAATCCCACGGCGGCCGTAAGCAGGCGCTGCGGCTGGCCAAGCAGTCCGGCACCATCGTCGAGGAGGTCGTCCATCCGTTCGGCGAGCCGCCGTCGGATCAGCCGGCCCGGGCACTCGCGGTCGACCTGGTGCGTGCGGGCGAACCGGTCGGCGACCTCGGCATCGACACGGCACGCCTGCGCGTAAAGGAAGGGCTGCACAGCCTGCCATGGGACGGCCTGAAACTATCCAAGGGCGAACCGGCCATATCGACCCGCATGATTCCCCCCACCAGCCGCCGAGACGCCTAGGAGACACTACGGGCGACACAGCGGACGTCACCGAACTGCTTGCGAAGGCGGTCGCCGCGTTGGGCGGCGCGGAAAGGCACGGCCAGATCGAGATGGCCGAGGCCGTCGCGCACGCGTTCGAAACTGGCGAGCACCTCGCCGTCCAGGCGGGTACCGGGACCGGCAAGTCGCTGGCCTACCTGGTGCCTGCGATCACGCGGGCCGTCGACACCGACGAACCCGTGGTGGTATCGACGGCGACAATCGCCCTGCAGCGACAGCTCGTCGACCGCGACCTGCCTCGGCTGGCCGAATCCCTCGCCGACGCCCTGCCCCGTCAACCGGAATTCGCGCTCTTGAAAGGGCGTGGAAACTACCTGTGCCTCAACAAGATTCACAATGGCAGTTCAGCTGGGGGCGCGAACGAACCCGAGGACCGGCCGCAGGAGGAGCTGTTCGAGCCGATGGCCGCCAGCGCGCTGGGCCGCGATGTGCAGCGGCTGATCGCATGGTCGTCGGACACCGACTCCGGCGACCGCGATGACCTGACGCCAGGTGTGCCGGACCGGTCGTGGTCTCAGGTGTCGGTATCGGCAAGGGAGTGCATCGGCGCGGCACGCTGCCCGTTCGGGACCGACTGCTTCGCGGAGAAGGCACGCGACAAGGCGGGGCACGCCGATGTGATCGTCACCAATCACGCCCTGCTGGCCATCGATGCCATCGCCGACGCCTCGGTGCTGCCCGAACACGAGCTGCTGGTCGTCGACGAGGCGCACGAGCTGGTCGATCGCGTAACCGGCGTTGCCACCGCTGAGCTGTCGGCCGCGTCGCTCGGAATTGCGCACCGCCGGGTCGGCAGGCTGATCGACCAGGAGCTCACGCAGCGCCTTGAGGCCGCGACGGCGATCTTCTCGTCGGCGATCCACGACTCCACACCGGGCCGCATCGACGTGCTCGACGACGAGATGGCCACCTACCTGACCGCGCTGCGCGACGCCGCGAGCACGGCGCGCTCGGCGATCGACACCGCCCCGAGCGACCCGAAGGCCGCGTCGTCGCGCGCCGAAGCGGCGACGGCGCTGACCGACATCAGCGACACCGCGACCCGAATCCTGACATCGTTCGTTCCCGCCATTGCCGACCGCACCGACGTCGTCTGGCTCGACCATGAGGACAACCGCGGCAGCGTGCGCGCTGTGTTGCGGGTGGCACCGCTGTCGGTGGCAGGGTTGTTGCGCGGCAGGCTGTTTGGGCAGTCAACGACGGTGCTCACCTCGGCGACGCTGACGATCGGCGGCACGTTCGATGCAATGGCTTCGGCATGGGGCCTCGCCGGAATCGACGAGGTCAAGTGGCGCGGCATCGACGTCGGTTCGCCGTTCGACCATGCGAAGGCGGGGATCCTCTACGTCGCGGCCCATCTGCCGCCGCCTGGGCGCGACGGCACCGGTTCTACCGAGCAGCTCGATGAGATCGCCGCGCTGGTCACCGCCGCGGGTGGGCGAACGCTTGGCCTGTTCTCATCGATGCGCGCCGCCAAGGCCGCCGCCGAGATCATGCGGGAGCGACTCGTCACCCCGGTGCTGTGCCAGGGCGAGGACACCACGTCCGCATTGGTACAGCGGTTCGCCGACGACGCCGAGACATCGCTGTTCGGCACGCTGTCGCTGTGGCAGGGGGTCGACGTGCCAGGGCCGTCGCTGTCGTTGGTGCTCATCGACCGCATCCCGTTCCCCCGGCCCGACGACCCGCTGCTGACCGCGCGGCAGCGCGCGGTGGCGGCTCGCGGCGGCAACGGGTTCATGGCCGTCGCCGCCAGCCACGCGGCACTGCTGTTGGCGCAGGGCGCAGGTCGCCTGCTGCGACGGGTCGACGACCGCGGCGTCGTCGCCGTCCTCGACTCCCGGATGGCGACGGCCCGCTACGGTGGCTATCTGCGCGCGTCGTTGCCACCGTTCTGGGCGACGACCGATGCGACCCGGGTACGCGAAGCTCTGGAACGTCTACGTGCGGTCTGATTCCCCAACTATTCTGCGTGCATGAGCCGATGCCGCGTGGTCGTTGCCGTGATTACGACCTGCGCGGCGCTGCTCGCCGCTGGGTGTACCACAACCCTTCAGGGCAAAGCGGTTTCGGTGTTCGACGACCCGTTCCACGTCGCAGGGATGCCTGCCACCGACGGCCCAACCGGCCTGCGGCCCGACGCGCACAAACCGGCGCGCGTGGTGCAGGGAACCGACCACGGCGAGATCGACGGACTCGCCAGCAACGCGGTCAGTGACATCGAGGATTACTGGGACGGCGTGTACAGCGGGACGTTCGACGGCCAGTTCACCCCCGTCGAGGCGCTGATCTCATGGGACGCCAACGGGTTCGACGACACCTCGTTCTGCGGCGACGACACCTACGGGCTTGTCAACGCGGCCTTCTGCTACGACGACGAGACCATCGGCTGGGACCGCGGCGAGCTGCTGCCCGCGTTGCGAAAAGCGTACGGGGACATGGGCGTCACGATGGTGCTCGCCCACGAATACGGCCACGCCGTGCAGCACCAGGCGGGACTGAAGGGCGACGACACCCCGACGCTTGTGGCCGAACAACAGGCCGACTGTTTCGCCGGGTCATACATGCGCTGGGTGGCCGAGGACAATTCGCCCCGCTTTAGCCTGTCCACCGGTGAAGGCCTGAACAACGTGCTCGCGGCGGTGATCGCGTTCCGCGATCCGCTGCTGAGCGAGGGCGATCCCGAAGCCGGCTTCGACGAACACGGCTCCGCGTTCGAACGGCTCTCGGCGTTCCAGTTCGGCTTCACCGACGGGCCCTCAGCATGTGCGGCGATCGACATGCGCGAGATCGGCCAACGCCGGGGCGACCTGCCCGTGCTGCTGCCCGAGGACCAGACCGGGGAACTGCCGGTCACCGAACAGTCGGTGCGGTCGATCATCGACGCGATGGGCATCCTGTTCTCGCCTGCCAAGCCGCCGCAGCTGAGCTTC
>JAVXWV010000675.1:0-2749 GCA_032230775.1 Mycobacterium sp.
GTGGTGGCGCCGTAGCGCTCCTCGAGGTCCCGTGCTCCGGAGTAGCGCTTATCGGTGCCGAGCCACTCGTCTTCCTCGCCGAAGAGCACCTCCTCGGGCTCCCAGAAGTCGGGACGGCCGAAGGCGAACCCGAACGTCTCGAAGCCGGCCGACTCGAGCGCGGCGTTGCCCGCGAACACCAGCAGGTCGGCCCACGAGATCTTGCTGCCGTACTTCTTCTTCACCGGCCACAGGAGGCGACGGGCCTTGTCGAGGTTCGCGTTGTCTGGCCAGCTGTTGAGCGGAGCGAAACGCTGCATGCCCTGCCCGGCGCCGCCACGTCCGTCGAACGTGCGGTAGGTGCCTGCGGCGTGCCAGGACAGCCGGATCATCAGGCCGGCGTAGCTGCCGTAGTCGGCGGGCCACCAGTCCTGCGAGGTGGTGATTGCCGAGATCACGTCGGCCTTGAGCGCCTCGACGTCGAGCTTCGCGAATTCCTTGGTGTAGTCGAAATCCGCACCGAGGGGGTTGCCTTGGGGCGTATGCGAGTGCAGGACCGACACGTCGATCTGCTCGGGCCACCAGTCCTGATTAGTCAGCGGCGCGCCACTCTTCGGCTTGGGTGAATCGATTGCCGGATTCTCGCTATCGGACACAACATTCCTTCCGGGGTTTGGTGAACTGGGCTGTGATCACGGGTGTGATCGCGAAGCTTGTGATTCCGAGCAGTCGGGGCATAGCCCCCAATAGATGACCTCGGCCTCGTCGAGCACGAATCCATCAAGAGCGCCATCGGGGTCCGAAGGCGTCAGGCAGGGGGTCTCGCCGACGGCACAGTCGACGTCCGCGATGACCCCACAGTTTCGACAGACCACGTGGTGGTGGTTGTCTCCGACCCGCGACTCGTAGCGCGCGACGGAGCCCGAGGGCTGAATGCGCCGAACCAGACCCGCGGTGGTCAGGGCGGCGAGTACGTCATAGACAGCTTGCCGCGACACCTCGGGCAAGCCGGACCGCACGGCGCTGAAAAGCGTTTCCGTGTCGGCATGGGGGTGGGCGTGCACAGCCTCGAGCACTGCCAGCCGAGGGCGCGTCACGCGAAGGTCAGCTGCACGCAGCTGATCCGCGTAATCCTGCGCGGGAGTCACGAGACCAATATCGTCCCTTTTCTGGAATCAGTCAAGTCTTTCTGAAGTGAATTTTCGGCGCTCCGGACCGGAGAAAGAATCGCGTCGATTTGATGCCTCCCGTCGCGAAGCAATTTGCGGCAGTGTGTCGGCAACATCAGTAATACGCGAATCATCCGGGCACGCAACACAAGAGCGCGACCGGACGATCGGCGATGGGCCCTGGCCCGGAAGGGCCGAGAAATGAGCAGGCATGAGTGATATCAGCCTGGCCGCAAAGCCGGGCGCACTGCCGTTCGTTCCCGTCACCGCGACGCCGGCATCACAGCAGCGCGACGTATTTCTGCCGGGCGACTCCCGGCGGCAATCCCTATTCGGCAGTCTCCGCCGTCGATTGCGCTGGCCACTGGGTGTCTACACGACCCCGGTGCTGGTCCTCATCGTGTGGGAGGTCCTCGCTCAGGCCGGAGTGCTCAAGCCGACGTACGCACCGGCACCCACCGCCATCCTCGGCACGACAGTGGAGCTGTGGAGGGACGGGGTTCTCGGCCCCGATCTGGCGATCTCGTTGCAGCGGGCGGGGATTGGTCTCGCGGTTGGCCTGGCCGTCGGCATCGTTGCAGGCGTGCTTGGCGGTTTTCTGCGCACCGGCGAGTATGTGTTCAACGGTGTCGCGCAGATCCTGAACACGGTCCCGTTGCTCGCGGTGCTGCCACTGTTCGTCGTGTGGTTTGGCATCGATGAGCTGACGAAGGTCCTGCTGATCGCCTTCGGAGCAGGCGTGCCGATGTACCTCAATCTGTTCGCGGCGATCCGTGGCGTCGATCAACGCCTTATCGAGATGGCCCGCACCACGGGGGCAGGCTCTTGGCGAGTGGTCACCCGAGTGCTCTTGCCCGGCGCACTTCCCGGATTCCTCGTCGGCCTTCGCTTTTCGCTGGCCTACAGCATCTTGGGCCTGGTTGCCGCCGAGACGGTCAACGCCGACGAGGGGCTTGGTTTCCTGATCACCCAAGCCCAGACCTATCTGCAGACCAACAAGGTCTTCGTCGGGTTGGTCATCTACTCCGTCCTCGGCCTCGTCGCCGACCAGTTCGTCCGGACTCTCGAGCGAGTGCTGTTGCGGTGGCGTCCAAGTTATGAGGCGGTATGACCGCCACGACTGACGCCACGCCGCGCACGCAGACGGGTGTGCTCGTCGCACAGGTCATCCGCAGGTTCGGTGATCGCACCGTCCTCGACCACCTCGACCTCACGATCGACGACGAGGAACTCGTCGTGCTGCTCGGACCCTCCGGTTGCGGCAAGAGCACGCTGCTTCGCCTGCTGGCGGGGCTGGACAAGCCCGACGACGGTCGAATCGAAGTGCCTGCCAACCGGGCGATCGTGTTCCAGGGTGACCGGCTGCTGCCATGGCAACGCGTTCTCCGCAACGTCACGTTGGGCCTGCATGGCCCGGACGCGGACGAACGTGCCCGCAAGGCGCTGGCCGAGGTGAATCTGGCGGGTCGCGAAAAGGCTTGGCCCAAGCAGCTTTCCGGGGATTCTCGGTGCTGCCCATCTGAGTGAGTTTGCCGGGGCAGATGTCCTTGCTGCAACACGATCAAGACCCCTAGCCTTGGCATTATCTCGGAGACGGCGAC
>JAVXWV010000697.1:0-6019 GCA_032230775.1 Mycobacterium sp.
GCCGCAGCCAGGAAAGAAGTCCCCGCCTCTAGACTGAACCGGTGGAATCAGCATCGCCCCGCCCCGTGTTGGTGGTCGACTTCGGCGCGCAATATGCGCAGCTGATCGCCCGCCGAGTCCGCGAGGCCAGGGTGTATTCGGAGGTCATCCCGCACACCGCGAGCGTCGAGGAAATCAAGGCCAAGGATCCGCAGGCCATCGTCCTGTCTGGCGGCCCTGCCAGCGTCTACGCCGACGGGGCCCCGCAGCTGGATCCCGCACTTTTCGACCTCGGGGTTCCGGTGTTCGGCATCTGTTACGGCTTTCAGGCGATGGCCCAGGCGCTCGGCGGTACGGTCACCCACACCGGAACCAGCGAATACGGCCGCACGGAAATGAATGTGACTGGGGGACAGCTTCATTCCGATCTCCCCGCAACTCAGCCCGTGTGGATGAGCCATGGCGACGCGGTGACCGACGCCCCAGACGGGTTCGACGTAGTGGCGGTCAGCGCCGGTGCTCCGGTGGCGGCTTTCGAGGACCGGGCGCGACGACTGGCGGGCGTGCAGTATCACCCCGAGGTGCTGCACACTCCGCACGGGCAGCAGGTGCTGAGCCGGTTCCTGCATGAGTTCGCCGGGATCGGCGCCACATGGACGCCCGCGAACATCGCCGACGCGCTGGTCGAACAGGTCCGCAACCAGATCGGTGACGGGCGGGCGATCTGCGGGCTGTCCGGTGGCGTGGATTCCGCGGTGGCAGCGGCGTTGGTGCAGCGCGCCATCGGCGACCGCTTGACCTGCGTTTTCGTCGACCATGGCCTGCTGCGGGCCGGCGAGCGGGCGCAGGTGCAGCGCGATTTCGTCGCAGCGACCGGCGCCAACCTGGTCACGGTGGATGTCGCCGATCGGTTCCTGGAGGCGCTGGCCGGGGTGACCAACCCCGAAGGCAAGCGCAAGATCATCGGTCGCGAGTTCATCCGCGCGTTCGAAGGTGCAGTGCGAGACGTGTTAGGGAACAGTGACGCGAGTGATGTTTCAGCGGTCGAATTTCTCGTGCAGGGCACGCTGTATCCCGATGTGGTGGAGTCCGGTGGGGGTACGGGTACGGCAAACATCAAGAGCCACCACAACGTTGGCGGGCTGCCCGGCGACCTGAAATTCAAACTCGTCGAGCCGTTGCGGCTGCTGTTCAAGGACGAGGTGCGCGCAGTAGGCCGCGAACTCGGACTGCCCGAGGAAATCGTTGCGCGCCAACCGTTCCCGGGTCCCGGCCTGGGCATCCGGATCGTGGGCGAGGTCACCGCCGCCCGCCTGGACACGTTGCGGCGTGCCGATGCGATCGCCCGCGAGGAACTGACCGCCGCGGGACTGGACAACCAGATCTGGCAATGCCCGGTGGTGCTGCTTGCCGACATCCGGTCGGTGGGGGTGCAGGGCGACGGCCGCACCTACGGTCACCCGATCGTGCTTCGCCCGGTGTCCAGCGAGGACGCCATGACCGCGGACTGGACGCGGGTGCCCTACGAAGTCCTCGAACGCATCTCCACCCGCATCACCAACGAAGTCGCCGGGGTCAACCGAGTCGTGCTGGACGTCACCAGCAAGCCGCCGGGCACTATCGAGTGGGAGTAACGCCACCAGCGACGTCTAGCCGCCACTGAGCAGTCCGTTCTCGATGAGATCGAAGACTTGTCCCATGGCGAATTTGACGGCTGCCGCGGTCGTGGGTAGTGGTCCGTCCAGCAACAGGCAGGCAAGACCGTGGACGGCGGACCAGACGGCGATCTCAGCGCCCGGCCTGCGGTGTGGTTTGAGTAGACCTGCGGCTTGAGCCTCGTCCAGCACTTGGCCGAGGACTTCGTAGGGCTCTGCAGCGTCCGGTGATTCGACGGCCGCTGGATCCGCCCGCCCGCCATTGGCTGTCGCGGGATGTGATGTGAACGCTGCGCGGAATAGTCCCGGCTGGTTCAGTGCGAAATCGATGTACGCGACGCCGACCGCCTGCAGTCTTTTCCGTGGTTCGCTTGCGCGGTTCACGCGTCGGCGCATCTCCGCAGCGAGCTCGGCGCGCGCATGGCGCGATACCTCCATGAGGAGCGCTTCGCGGTCGGCGAAATGACGGTAGGCGGCTGAGTGCGACACACCAGCCAAGCGGGCCGCCTCGCGGAGGACTACTCGGTCGGGTCCGCCCTCTCGAGCTAACGCGATGCTCGCTTCGATAAGGGCCGCTTGCAGCGCACCGTGGTGGTAGCCCTTCTTGCCTGGGGGATTGGCACTCACCGAGCTCATAGCATCACGATCTCATGCTCGACATGATGTTGACAGCGGTTACATCTGTTTGCATACTGATTAAGTAACCAGCGGTCACATTCGATCGCTCCACTTGGAAAGGAACTCCGATGGCAAATGGACGGGTGCTCGTCACCGGCGCCGCAGGCAAGATCGGCGGTGCGGTGGCGGCGCAATTGTTGGAGAGAGGCGTGGCGACGAGGGCCTTGGTGCATCGCGACGACGCCCGCAGTGCCCACTTGCGCTCCCTGGGAGCCGAGACCGTCGTCGCGGATATGTTTGACGTTCAACAGGTTCAGGCCGCATTGGAAGGCGTGCATCGGCTGTTCTTCAACCTCCCGTATCACCCGTATGCGCTCGACAGCGCGGTTACGTTTGCCGTGGCAGCTCGCCGCGCCGGCGTTGAGGTAGTGGTGGCGCTGGGTCAGTGGCTGGCAAGTCCCGAGCATCCGTCCCTGATGACGCGTCATCACTGGTTGTCCGACAAACTGTTTCAGCTGTTGCCGGACACCGCCCATATTGCTGTTGATCCCGGCTTGTTCGCCGACAACTATCTGCAGGTTCTCCCGTATGCGGCCCAATTGGGCGTGTTGCCGATGCCGACTGGCGCCAGCCGCAACGCACCGCCGTCCAACGAAGACATCGCGCGCGTTGCGGTGGGTGCGCTGCTTGACCCGCGCCGCCATGACGGCCGGGTATACCGCCCAACTGGGCCAAAGCTGTTGTCCGGTAGCGACATCGCCGACGCAGTCGGCGACGCATTGGGCAGGCCGGTCCGCCATATCGACATCCCGCCGCGCATGTTCATGCGGGCGGTGCGAGTTGGCGCCAAGCAACTTGGAGCCGACATGTTCTTCGAGTCCGGATTGCGCCACTACCTGCCCGAGAATGCCCTGGGGATCTGGGAAATGGGGGCGCCGACGACTCACGTCCGTGATGTCGCCGGTGTAGACCCCGAAGACTTCTTGACGATCGCGCGCCGCTACGTCAGCGCCACCGACACCAGGCGGACAGCAGGCAAAATCGTGCGCCAGATCGGGTCGCTTGTGTTTACCTCGGTCGTGCCGATGCATCGCCTCGACAAGTTCGATCGACGCCAGCAGCATCCACAGCCCGGCCAGCCCCGGTATTCGGGCGAATCGTCCATCTGGCGAGATGAGCACCTCCCGTCAGCCGGCACGACGCAGTACCGAATCGGCGCAGCCGAGCCCGACCTCGTCGTGGGGAACCGTCCATGAACACAAACCTCGTTCGCGGCCAGTACTCAACTGGCTTATCCCGCGGCAATATCGAGCAGGCACTCGTCGCTGCGGGAAAGGACGTCGACCACCTGCAGCCCGCCGATCTCGCACTGCTCGAGGACTTTCACACGATGGGTCGCATCGCCACCAGCCAACTGGTTGACCTGATCGGTATCACCAGCGACACACGAGTACTCGACGCAGGCAGTGGCATCGGCGGAACTGCACGCTTCGTCGCGGATCGATTCGGCTGTTACGTAACGGCTGTCGATCTGACCGAGGAGTACTGCGAAACCAGCAATTGGTTGAATCGACGCGTCGGACTCGACAGGCAGATTTCGGTTCGCCAAGCAGACGTCACCGATCTGCCGTTCGCCGACGCTGCATTCGACGTCGTGTTGAGCCAACACGTTCAGATGAATGTGGCCGATAAGGCCGGTCTGTATAGCGAAGCACGACGGGTGTTGGACGGTGGAGGCCGGCTTGCGTTGTGGGACCTCACTATTGGTGGGCACGGTGAACTCGACTATCCATTGCCCTGGGCGACGCGGCCCGACGTGAGCCATCTGGGGACCACCGAGCAGTTGAAGTCGAGCATCGAGTCTGCCGGATTTGAAATCGAGCGCTGGACCGATCTCACCGATCAGGCCGCATCGACCATGCAGGCGCTGTTGGCGCTACCTCCCAGCCCCCTCGGACTGCACGCCTTCGTTGCCGACTTCGCAGAGAAGGCCGAGAATCTGACTGCCGCGCTCTCCGACGGACGGCTGCGAGCCATCCAAGGCGTTGCCCGAGCTACGGACTAGCCGTCGGCTTCGGGTGCCTTCTCGACGTAATCGGCCAGTATCCGGCTGACCAGCTCCTCGATCGTCGACTCGATGGACGAGGCAAGCGTTGCGGTGACCGCCGCGACCGCCTGGGTACGAAACTGCACCAGCATGGTGATCAGCTCGGCGACCTCGGTGTCATCAGGCAGTGCGACACCGGGTTTGATGTGGTCCTGCACGTGCTCGGCGCCTGCCTGCACGAGGATCGAGCTGATCTGATTCACCAGCGGCAGCACTCGCTCGTGGATGTCGATGAGCTTGTCGATCGTGATGCCGTACTGGCGGACATCGTTGAACGCCTCAATCAGCTTGGGCCGGACAACGGTTGCGTCGGAACCGTCCTGCTCGATGCGGATCAGCCCCGAGCCGACGAGGCGGTCGAACGCGTGCTCGTCGTTGATCAGTCGCTTCGCCTCGGCGATCGCCATCGTCTGCGGTTTCTCCGCGGCCCATGTCCCAGCGATCGCCGTTTCGAGGCCAAGCACGTCGCCGAGATCCTTGCCCTGTTCCCAGGCGGTGATCATCTCGCGCACATGCGCGATGTTGTAGCCGCGGTCGAGCATCGAGGTGATCAGCCGCAACCGGGTGAGATGGGTGTCGTTGAACAGCGCCAGCCGGCCGACGCGCAGCGGCGGGTGAAGCAGTCCCCTGTCGCGGTACACGCGGATGTTGCGCGTCGTCGTGCCTGCCAGCCGCGCGAGGTCGTCGATGCGGTACTCGCCTGACGCCGCCGCCCCGTGTGGGTGACCCACGACCGCGTCGAACAACTGCGACACCGCGGTCTCGATGACGTCACGCGATCCACGCCGCACCCGTCGGCGTAGGCCGGTCAGAATCGTCGAGATCGCACCTGCCTGCTGCCGCGACGGCCTGTCAGGCCTCGTGTTCATGCGCTCGAGCGCGCGCCGATGCCGGTGTGTGCTTCCCGCGCGACCGCGTCGTAGTCACCGAACCGGAAATCCCGCATCTGTCGAAGATACTGCGTGGCGAAACCCGGGTACATCGATGCGTTGAACCCGTCGGCGGTCAGGTACCAGCTGCTGCAGCCCGACATCCACGTGGTCTTGGTCAGCCGCTTCTGGATGCGCTCGTTATAGCGCCGCTGTACGTCTCTGCGCACGTCCAGATAGCGCAGGTTCTCGCCGAGGATGGTGGTGATCCCCTGCACCGCGTAGTCGAGCTGACCTTCGACATAGACCAGCAGCGAGTTGTGCCCCGGCCCCGAGTTGGGTCCCGTCATCAAGAACAGGTTGGGGTAGCCGTGCGCGTTGATGCTCTTGTAGGCCTGCGCACCGCGGACCCACTCGTCGTTCAGCGAGCGGCCGCCCATTCCGGTGACCGGGTAGGGCGGTCCGGTCAGATGCACGTCGTAGCCGGTGGCGAATACGATGCAGTCGACGTGGTGCTCGATCCCGTCGCTGGTGCGGATGCCGACCGGGCTGACAGTAGCGATCGGCCAGTCGATGAGCTTGCAGTTGTCACGCTGCAACGCGGGGTAGTAGTCGCTGGAGACAAGCATCCGCTTGCAGCCCGGTCTGAAGTCCGGCGTGAGCTGACGGCGCAGCCATGGATCCTTGACTTGGCGGTGCAGGTGCGCCTTTCCAAGACGGGCAACCAACCCGGTCAGCGGGGTGTTCCACACCAGTGCCGTCGCCGTGATCTCGTGGCCCCAGAACAGTGC
>JAVXWV010000698.1:0-11332 GCA_032230775.1 Mycobacterium sp.
CGGGCCGACGTGGTGATGCTCGTCGGTGCTCGGCTGAACTGGCTGCTCGGACATGGCGATGCGCCGCAATGGAACCCGGAAGCCAAGTTCATCCAGGTCGATATCGCCGCGGCGGAGATGGACAGCAACCAACCCATCGCCGCCCCGCTCGTGGGTGACATCGGCTCGGTGATGGAGGCGCTGCTGGACCGGGCCAAACCCGGTCAGATCACCGTGCAGACCGAATGGCGCGAGGAACTTTCAGCCAAGTCGGCGCAGAACGTCGGCAAGATGGCGGGCCGCCTCGAGGCCGCCCTGACTGCGCACCCGATGAAGTTCCTCGGCGCGCTGCAGGCGATTCGCGATGTCCTTCACGACAACCCCCAGGCGTATGTGGTCAACGAGGGTGCAAATGCGCTTGACCTGGCGCGCAACACAATCGGGATGCAGGTACCCCGTCACCGGTTGGACAGCGGGACGTGGGGGGTGATGGGCATCGGCATGGGCTACTCGATCGCCGCCGCCGTCGAAACCGGGAACCCGGTCGTCGCGATCGAGGGTGACAGCGCGTTCGGATTCAGTGGAATGGAGCTGGAGGCGGTCTGCCGCTACAACCTGCCCATCGTCACCGTCGTCCTCAACAACAGCGGCGTCTACCGCGGCGACGATGTGTCCGCCTCCACTGACCCGGCGCCCACCGCGCTGCAGGCCCGTCACGAGTACATGATCAAGGCCTTCGGAGGCAAGGGATATCAGGCGACGACGCCCGAGGAGGTCGCTGCTTGCCTGCGGGAGGCCCTGGCCTCGGGCAGGCCGGCACTCATCGACTGCATCATCGATCCCTCCGATGGCACCGAGAGCGGAAACATCGCCCACCTCAACCCCAAGGGCATCACCAACCAACGCTGAAAGATCCGAAAGATCTGAAAACATTAGGAAAGGAACGTGTCATGACTGAACTGCCGCTCTCCGGGATCAAGGTGATCGACTTCACCGGCGTCCAGGCCGGCCCGGCGTGCACCCAGATGCTCGCCTGGTTCGGCGCCGATGTGCTGAAGGTCGAGCGTCCGGGCGGAGGTGACGTGACGCGAGGTCAGTTGCGGGACATCCCTGACGTCGACGCCCTGTACTTCACCATGCTCAACAGCAACAAGCGCTCGCTGGCGATCAACACGAAGTCACCCGAGGGACTCGAGGTGATGGAGAAGCTGATCCGCGGCGCCGATGTGCTGGTCGAGAACTTCGCACCAGGCGCCATGGACCGGATGGGCCTGTCGTGGGAAAAGCTGCAGGAGTGGAACCCGCGGCTGATCTTCGGCTCTGTCAAGGGATTCAACGACGCGTCACCGTGGAACGACCTGAAGGTCTACGAGAACGTCGCGCAGTGCGCAGGCGGCGCAGCATCGACCACCGGCTTCTGGGACGGCCCGCCGACCGTGAGCGGTGCGGCCCTCGGCGACAGCAACACGGGTATGCACCTGGCGATCGGTATCCTCACCGCGCTGATCGCCCGTGAGAAGACCGGAAAGGGCCAGAAGGTCTCTGCCTCGATGCAGGACGCCGTGCTCAACCTGTGCCGGGTCAAGCTTCGCGACCAGCAGCGGCTGGAAGCCGTTGGCTACCTTGAGGAGTACCCGCAGTATCCGAACGGCGAGTTCGGCGACACCGTCCCCCGCGGCGGCAACGCGGGCGGCGGTGGCCAGCCGGGCTGGGTGCTGAAGTGCAAGGGCTGGGAGGACGACCCCAACGCCTACATCTACTTCACGGTCCAGGAGCAGAACTGGAAGCGCACGGCCGAGGTCATCGGCAGGCCGGAATGGGCCGAGGACCCGGGCTACAGCACCGCGCTTGCCCGCCAGGACAAGATCTTCGACATCTTCGCCGAGATCGAGAAGTGGCTGGCCGACAAGACCAAGTACGAGGCGGTCGACATCCTGCGCGAGTGGGAGGTGCCCTGTGCGCCGGTGATGAGCATGAAGGAGATCGCCGTTGACCCGGCGCTGCGCGAGGCAGGCACCGTCGTCGAGGTGGATCAGAAGGGCCGCGGCTCGTTCCTGACCGTCGGCAGCCCGATCAAGTTCTCCGCGTTCAAGCCCGAGATCAAGGGCGCACCACTGCTCGGCGAGCACACCGACGAGGTTCTCACCCAGCTGGGATACGACGCGGACACCATCGCCGAGTTCCACAAGAACAAGGTCGTCGTCTAAAAGCGGCCCGCCCGGGTCGGAACCGCCCCAGATCACAATTCTGGGGCGGTTCCGCCCAACGCCTATCCCGAAGGAGACTTCGATGAATCCCACGACAACGGGGGAGGCGAACGCGACGGTCGGGGACCTGGTCCGAGAGATCGTTGCGGCCCATCGCGCGCAGCGCGGTGCGTTGCTTCCCATCCTGCACGCCGTCCAGGAGGCACTGGGTTGCGTTCCGCGGGAGGCGATTCCGGTGCTGGCGGACGAGCTCAACCTGTCCCGCGCGGACGTGCACGGGGTCGTCAGCTTCTATCACGACTTTCGTTCCGAACCCGCGGGCCGCACCACGGTGCGGGTCTGCAGGGCCGAGGCGTGTCAGGCACTCGGCGCCGACCGACTGGTGGCGCACCTGCAGGCTCGCTACGGCGTGTCGCTGGGGGAGACCAGCTGGGACAGATCGCTGACCGCCGAGCAGGTCTTCTGTCTTGGCAACTGCGCTCTGGGACCCGCTGCGCAAGTGGACGGCCGGCTGCACGGCAGGCTGGACGAGACTCGCCTGTCGCTGATACTCGAAAAGGCGATTTCGCAATGAATGCACCCGTCACCGTTTACGTGCCAAGGGATTCCGCGGCGACTTCGGTCGGTGCGGACGAAGTCGCCGACGGGCTGCTGCGCGCCGCGGTCCGGGTCGGCCGACCAATCCGGGTGATCCGCAACGGATCTCGCGGCATGTTGTGGCTGGAGCCGCTGGTCGAGGTGGCGACGCCGGAGGGACGAATCGGCTACGGACCCGTCACCCCCGGCGCTGTCGATGATCTCGTGGCCGCAGGCCTGTTCGACGGCGCCGACCACCCGTCGCGGGTGGGTGTTGTCGAGGACCTACCCTGGCTGGCGACCCAGGACCGGGTCACCTTCGCACGCGTGGGTGTCACCGATCCCTTGTCCCCCAACGACTATGTGAGCCACGGCGGCCTCGCCGGGCTGCGGCGCGCGCTGGAGATGACGCAGGCCGACGTCGTCGCGGAGGTGACGGACTCCGGGTTGCGCGGACGCGGGGGAGCCGGCTTCCCGGCCGGAATCAAATGGAAGACCGTCCTCGAATGCGTCGACGACCTGAAGTTCGTCTGCTGCAACGCGGACGAAGGAGACAGCGGCACCTTCGCGGACCGGATGGTCATGGAGGGCGATCCGTTCATGCTCATCGAGGGCATGACGATCGCCGCCTATGCCGTCGGCGCCACGGAGGGCTACATCTACATCAGGTCCGAGTACCCCGACGCGGTGGCCGTAATGCGTTCTGCCATCGAGATCGCGCGTGGGCAAGGGTGGCTGGGGGACAGCGTCCTCGGCTCGTCGCTGAGCTTAGACATGCATGTCCGGGTGGGCGGCGGCGCCTACATCTGCGGCGAGGAAACCTCCATGCTGGAAAGCCTGGAGGGCAAGCGCGGCATGGTCCGCGCGAAGCCGCCGATCCCCGCGATTCACGGCCTGTTCGGCAAGCCGACTGTGGTGAACAACGTGCTCACGTTGTCCAGCGTGCCGACGGTCCTCGCCGACGGTGCTGCGGCGTATCAACAGTTCGGCGTGGAGCGCTCGCGTGGCACCCAGCTGTTCCAGCTCGGCGGCAATATCCGCCAGGGCGGCATAGTCGAGAAGGCCTTCGGGGTGACGCTGGGCGAACTCGTGAACGGCTATGGCGGAGGGACTCTTTCGGGACGTCCGGTGCGGGCGGTCCAGGTCGGTGGCCCGCTCGGCGCGTATCTGCCGATCTCCAAGTTCGACCTGCCGATGGACTACGAGGCGTTCGTGGCGGCCGGTGCGATGGTCGGTCACGGCGGCGTCGTGGTGTTCGACGACACCGTCGACATGGCCTCTCAGGCTCGGTTTGCCATGGAGTTCTGCGCCGCGGAGTCGTGCGGCAAGTGCACGCCGTGCCGGGTGGGTTCGGTGCGCGGCGTGGAAGTGATCGACCGGATCAGGGCGGGTGAGCACCGCGACGAGAACCTGGCGCTGCTCGAGGACCTCTGCGATGTGATGACCGAGGGCTCGTTGTGCGCGATGGGCGGGCTGACCCCGATGCCGGTGCGCAGCGCGATCGAACATTTCCCAGACGACTTCTATGCCAAGAACGTAAGCGCGAAGACGGAAGGTAAACCATGACGCTGCTCAAGGAACCCGACTTCGGCACCCCGGCCAAGGATGGTCCGGCGTCGATCTCCCTCGAGGTCGACGGGATGCGCGTCGCTGTTCCTGAAGGCACATCCGTCATGCGGGCGGCCGCGATGGTCGGCGTCGATGTCCCCAAGTTGTGCGCGACTGACTCGCTCGAAGCCTTCGGCTCCTGTCGGCTGTGTCTGGTCGAGATCGACGGCCGCCGTGGCACTCCCGCTTCGTGCACAACGCCGGTCGCCGACGGCATGGTCGTACACACCCAGACGCCGAAAGTCGCGAAGCTCCGCGAGAACGTGATGGAGCTCTACATCTCCGACCATCCGCTGGACTGCCTGACCTGTCCGGCCAACGGGGATTGCGAGTTGCAGGACATGGCGGGCGTGGTCGGTCTGCGCCAGGTCAGATACGGCTACGACGGGGCGAACCACCTGGACGCGGTCGTCGACGACAGCAACCCGTACTTCGACTTCGACCCGTCCAAATGCATTGCCTGCTCGCGTTGTGTGCGGGCCTGTGACGAGATTCAGGGCACGTTCGCGCTGACCATCGAAGGCAGGGGCTTCGACTCGAAGGTGTCGGCCGGGGCGGGCGAATCGTTCATGGACTCGGAATGCGTGTCGTGCGGCGCGTGTGTGCAGGCGTGCCCGACATCCACCCTGCAGGAGAAGTCGGTGATCCAGCTGGGGATGCCGACCCGGTCGGTGATCACCACGTGCGCCTACTGCGGCGTCGGCTGCTCGTTCAAGGCGGAGTTGCGCGGTGACGAGGTGGTCCGCATGGTGCCCCACAAGGATGGCGGCGCCAACGAGGGCCACTCGTGTGTCAAGGGTCGGTTCGCGTTCGGCTACGCAACGCACCCGGACCGGATGCTGCGCCCGATGGTTCGCGACAAGATCACCGACCCGTGGCGTGAGGTCGAGTGGGACGAGGCGATCGGCACCGTCGCCCGCCGGATGCTGGAGATCAAGCAGCGACACGGCGCCGGGGCCATCGGCGGGATCACCTCGTCGCGGTGCACCAACGAAGAGGTCTACGTCGTCCAGAAGATGGTTCGCGCCGCGTTCGGCAGCAACAACGTGGACACGTGTGCCCGAGTGTGCCACTCGCCAACGGGGTATGGGCTAAAGCAGACCTTCGGCGAGTCGGCAGGCACGCAGGACTTTAAGTCCGTGGCGCAGGCCGACGTCATCATGGTGATCGGGGCCAACCCAACCGACGGGCACCCGGTCTTCGCGTCCAGAATGAAGCAGCGGTTGCGTCAGGGGGCGAGGCTCATCGTGGCCGACCCGCGCCGCATCGACCTGGTGCGCTCGCCGCACATCGAGGCCGATCACCACCTGCAGTTGAGGCCAGGAACGAACGTGGCGGTCGTCAACGCCATCGCGCACGTGGTGGTGACCGAGGGCCTGGTGGACAAGGCGTTCGTGGCGGACAGGTGTGAGGGATTCGACGAGTGGGCGGCGTTCATCTCCGGCGACGAGCACAGCCCCGAGGCCGTCGAGTCGATCACCGGTGTGCCCGCCGAGGAGGTGCGCGGCGCGGCACGCCTGTATGCAATGGCGCCGAACGGGGCGATCTACTACGGCCTGGGCGTGACTGAACACAGCCAGGGCTCGACGATGGTCATGGGCATGGCGAACCTGGCCATGGCGTGCGGCAATATCGGCCGCGACGGTGTCGGTGTGAACCCGCTGCGCGGCCAGAACAATGTGCAGGGTGCCTGCGACATGGGTTCGTTCCCGCACGAGCTGAGCGGCTACCGGCACGTGTCGGACGACGCGGTGCGCACAGTGTTCGAAAACCTCTGGGGTACAACACTGTTGGCTGAGCCGGGGCTGCGCATCCCGAACATGTTCGACGCCGCGATCGAGGGCACATTCCGGGGGCTGTTCGTCCACGGTGAAGACATCGCGCAATCCGACCCGAACGTCAAGCATGTCCTGGCGGCCCTGGGTGCGATGGAGCTGGTGGTGGTCCAGGACCTGTTCCTCAACGAGACCGCGAAGTACGCCCATGTGTTCCTGCCGGGCGCGTCGTTCCTGGAGAAGGACGGCACCTTCACCAACGCCGAACGCCGGATCAACCGGGTCCGCGCGGTGATGAAGCCCAAGAGTGGCCAGCACGAATGGGACATCGTCTGCCAAATCGCCACGGCGATGGGCTATCCGATGCACTACGACCACCCAAGCCAGATCATGGCCGAGATCGCTTCTGTTACACCGACGTTCACGGGTGTTTCGTTCGACAAACTCGACGAGGCGGGCAGCATCCAGTGGCCTTGCAACGAGCAGGCGCCTGACGGCACGCCGATCATGCACGTCGACGCGTTCACCAGGGGCCTTGGCAGGTTCGTGCCGACTCCGTTCGTGGCGACCGATGAGCGCAGTACACGCCGCTTCCCGCTGATTCTGACGACGGGCCGAATCCTCAGTCAGTACAACGTCGGAGCGCAAACCCGGCGCACGGCCAACATCGCCTGGCACCAAGAGGATGTGCTGGAAATCCATCCCCACGACGCGGAGGTGCGCGGTATCGAGGACGGCGACGAGGTCACGTTGGCCAGCCGAGTCGGCGCAACGACGCTCCATGCGCAGCTATCCGATCGGATGCCGACCGGAGTCGTGTACACGACGTTCCACTACCCGGTGACGGGGGCGAACGTCGTGACAACGGAGAACTCCGACTGGGCGACGAACTGCCCGGAGTACAAGGTGACCGCCGTCCAGGTCACGCTCACCCATCCGGGTTCGCGTCTCAATGGCGAAGCGGCTGCAGACCGTGAGCTGGCCGTCGGGCTCGTGGATTGACATGTCGCACAACGAGGCAACCGAGATCAGGCTGATCAACAAGATCGTCGTGCACTTCGCCTACCTGCCCACCGAACAGGCGGTCACCGAGGTCGCCAACCACGTCAGCAGGTTCTGGGACCCACGCATGAAGCGACGATTGTTCGAGCTCGTCGACTCGGAGACAAAGGATTTCGAACCCGTCGCGGTGGCCGCGACGGCACTGCTGCGGTAATGCCGTTCGTTCGTTTCGGCGCTACGCAGCGCCAGCACGCCTCTAGACACGCCGCCGTCACGGCATGGCCTCAGCCCAGGAAATATGGCCCTCGAACTCAAGGGCTTTCGCTGTGTTGCGGTAGCGATCCCGATAGTTCCGATACCCGGTTTCGTCGCCGAGAGCCCTGGCCAACAGAGCGCGTAGCCGCAACAACAAGACCTGGCCGACAGCGCGACCACCTGCAGGCGAGTCGGCAAATCGGTCGATCGCGGCCCGGGCTTGCACTACATCGGCCTCGGTGGCACGGACGAGCAGCACCTGCACCAGTACCTGAGTAGCCATAACGCAACCGGGATGTCCACGATCGAGGAGTTCGTCTGCGGCCGCTTGCAGTCGCGGTATGGCGGCTGCATGATCCCCGCGATTGGCCAGCTCACGTGCGACGTGCACATCGAGTTCAGGTATCACGGTCATGAGGAACCGCTGATGCAGGCACATGTCCCGTACCTGGGCGAGCAGCTCCAATCCGCGCTCACAATCTGGTTCGCCGCGATTCACCAGAGCGACACCGAGAGCAAATCGACAACCACCCAGCCCGATATCGTCTGCCGATCGCTCGGCGATCTCTAGGGCCTGCTCGATCTCGGCCAGAGCGTCGTCGTCCGGGAGAAGCACTCCCGCCGATATCGCTGAGGTGTACGCGATGGCGACCACGGCTGCGCGTTGCATTGGGCCGGTCTCACGGGACAGTTTGACGGCTCGGTCGAAATCCGCTCGCCACCCGCCAAGGCCTAGGCTGAATCGGGCACAGCCACGCGATACCAACACTGACGCCAACGTTGAGGCCATGCCGGAAGTAGCTTCTGTGACGTCGGCCTCGAGAATGTCGATGACTGCTTGTGCCCAGCGCAGTCCGTCGGCTATCTCGCCGGTTTCAAATTTGATGTAGAGCGCGGCAGGGGTTAGCCGCGCAGTGAGAGTCGGATCGCCAATCGATTCAAGGAGATTCATATACTCCGACACCAACTGCGACGCCTCGCGGGCGCGGGCGTGCAATAGATGATCCATCGCCAGCCCCGCCATGCCCATGACCAGTGGAGCTTTATCGTCTGTCAGAGCGCATAGCTTCTGCAGCTGGTCGAACTCCTCCAAAATGTTCCCGTTGACTCGCCAGGCGCTGCCGCACAGCAGTGTCCGCGGGGCAATACCCATCGCGGTCCGACCGGGATCATCAGCGGTCAGCGCGTCGGCGACGTGGCATGCACGGCCCCAGCTCAACCGTGCAGCGCGGATATCCCGGTGGGCCGACCATTCTCCCGCGCGCATGTGCCAGGTGTAAGCGCTACGCAGGTCGCCAGCGGCCTCCATGTGCTCAGCGATAAGTGCCGCGTTCGCGTCGGCCGCGGCAGGGTCGCGGTCTTCTATTGCGCCGGCTAGCCGTCGGTGAAGCTGCGCGCGGTCGGATTTGAGCTGCGATTCGTATGCGACCGCACGGATCATGGGATGGCGGAATGCGTATTCGGCTCGTTGGGTAAGGCTCAGCTGTTCGATGAGTTCGGCCTTGATCAGGGTGCCTAAGTCCGCGTTGTCAACCAGGGCACTGAGCAGATCAGTGCCGAATCGTGCGCCGACGACCGCGGCGGCGGTCAACGTCTGTTTGGCCGTCGAGCCCAGCCGGTCGATGCGCGCGCCGATGGTTGCCTGCAGGGTGGCTGGCACCGTGATTTCGGTCAGATCTCTGCGTAGGAGGTACTCACCTAGCTGGCCCTGCAGCACGCCTCGTTCGGCCAAGTCACGTACCATTTCCTCGGCGAAAAACGGGTTACCGGCGGCGCGTTCGCAAATGAGCGCGTTTATGCCAGAGACTGACGGATCAGCGCCCAGCACTTCAAGCAACAGCTGCGTCGTTTCCGAATCACTCAGTGGTGCAAGAGAAATCGTGCGGGTGTCGCGTGCAGTCGCCAGTGCTCCGCTGTACTCGCTTCGACAGGTGATCAATACTGTGGACGAGGTCCTCGGAATGAGAGTAAGGAAGTCGGCCAACAACGACTCGCTGACTTCGTCGATCCAGTGCGCGTCTTCGATGACGTAGAGGGCAGGCTCGCCAGCCAGTGACAGCGCGGTGATCAGCGAACTGAACCGTCTCCGCCGCGCGTCCGGGTCGATATTCGGCAACGGCATATCTGGGTCACGAACGCCTATCACGTCATATAGCAGGACGAGATCGTCATCGTCGGCATCGGGAACCAGTGCGTTCACCTTCGCCCGGGCGGCTGCGTCGTCGAGAAGATTCACTCCAGTGCGGGCGCGCAGCAGCTGCCCCACTGCATGAAACGGGACATCACGGGCGTGTGACTCGCAGTACGCGGCAACCACATCGACACCACGACTGCGCGCGATCGCCGCAACCTCGCGAGCGAGGCGTGTCTTGCCGATGCCGGCCGGTCCGACCACGTTCGCCACGCTCCCGCGGCCGCTGATCGAAGTCTCCAAAAGGGCTTTGAGGGCGCGCATTTCGTATGAGCGACCAATTAGGCCGGTGTCAGACCCTTCCGTCGGCCACTGCTGCACCGACACCCCCAGTAGTTGGTGGGCGACGACCGGTTTGTCGGTGCCTTTGATGCGGACCATCTCCGGTTCGCCCAGGATGGCGGAGTGCTCGATCAAGCGAGCGGTGGTCGCACTGACCATCACGCCACCCGCGGGAGCCACCGACTCCATCCGCTGCGCCATTCCGACCTGCTCGCCGATGGCGGTGTCTCCGAAAGGCCCCGAGCCGATCTCACCGGCGATCACCTCACCGGAGTTCAATCCCACGCGCAGCCGGAGACCCACACCGTCGCGATCTTGGACCTCGGCCGCAAGCCGCTTCGCGTCCTCCTGGATAGCCAAGGCGGCCAGGCAGGCCCGTATCGCGTGATCCTCCAACGCTGTTGGTGCACCGAACACCGCCATGATGCCGTCGCCGGTAAAACTGCCGACGGTGCCGTCATAGCGCTGTACCACTAAACTCGCGCAGTTGACCAGATCGGTCATGATCTCGCGCAACCGCTCGGCACCGACCGCCGCCGCGATGTCCATCGAGTGCACCACGTCGGCGAACAAGACGGTCACCTGCTTGTACTCCGCCGAGTTGCTCGCCTCTATCAGTCGGGCACCGCACTCGGCACAGAACTTCGCCGTCGGGCTGGACCGCGCGTCGCAGGAGGCACAAACCCGCCCCGCCGCGGTCAGCTCACTGTCACCACGCCAGCTGGGGTCCACATCCGTATCGTTTCACCGCTGGTCAACGCTGTCCGTCATATTGCCGTGCCCACGCTCTAAATGGAGGCGGCAGCAACACTCAGCGGTCCGAGGTTGACCGTGACTCCACCACTGAAGGGGAAGTCGATCATCAACACCACCGCGACAGACACTGCAGCGAGGAATGCCCAGGCATACATGAGGTAGCGCGGTTTCACCGTCAGGGCAGACATGCCTACCGTGGCCGCCAACAGTGCCCCGGACAAGACGATGAGCGCGAGCAAAATTGTCGGAAGCGATCGCTGCGCTACCGCAGTTACCTTACTTTGGCGGCGGTCAACGATGCAGCCGCCGACACCATTCCGCTCGCCACCGGGTCCGTGTTCCCCGATGCCACTCGGTGCACACTGTTCTGCAGCGTGTCGAATGTGTCGGCCGAGGGCAGCGCGCTGAAATCTCCATCCGCAAGCGCTGGCCCATCCTTGCTAACGACTGTTTGAAGGTAGGTGCGTAGATTGTTGTTGACCTCGGTGGCGCCAGCTTTGTCCTGGATCTCACCCGCGGTCCAGGAAAGTTGCTGCGCTGACGATGCCTGAAGGTCGACCGCGTCCTGGCCAGCGCCAACCGCCGACCAGGTGATCGTGATGGCAAAGCCGATTAGGAAAGCGAACGTCGCCCCAAACACACCGAGCAGCTTGCCGGCGTGTTCTTCCAACTGAGCACTTCGTTCCGGCGAAGCCAGCTTG
>JAVXWV010000730.1:0-6344 GCA_032230775.1 Mycobacterium sp.
CTCATTAGACTAGCTGTGTATCTCCCGCCTCATGGGTAAGCTCAGTATCACGACCAAGCTATGACCAATCAATGGGGCATCGCCCCCGCCCTTACTGGAGTGCGCGCTGCGGCGCGCCTTACGAAGGGATCGACATGCGTTTTCGCAAGGCCATCACCGTGCTCGCGATAACCGGTGCGATCGCGATGGCTCAAGTAGTCCTGGAAGTCCCGGCCGCGAACGCCGAACCCAATTGGGACGCAATGGCTCAATGCGAATCGGGAGGGAACTGGTCGGCCAACACTGGCAACGGTTTCTACGGTGGACTCCAATTCACCCCGGCCACGTGGGCCGCGAACGGAGGCGTTGGATCGCCGGCCGCGGCGAGCCGCGAGCAGCAGATATATGTCGCACGCAATGTGCTGCGCACCCAAGGCATCGGTGCTTGGCCTGTTTGCGGCGGTCCAACCGGATTCGCGGCTTCGACGTGCCGCGCGCTGGTGGCGTGGATTCCTCTCGGGAATCTGCCCCATCTGTGCACAGTGTTGCTCAACCCTCTGACGTGAGGGCCCGATAACAATCCCGACCCCAAATTGTCTCGAATCGATATGGAGGTCGGAGTATGAGGCCGGGGGCCATTAGCGTTGCTGCGTGCACCGTCGAACAGCCCTAAAACTGCCGCTCTTGCTGGCCGTTGGTGCCGCGCTGACCCGTTTGCCTCACGCCTCCGCTGAGCCGACCCGGTGGACGGCGGACTACGCCAACCGCTGGTATCAAGCGCAAGGCTGGCCCGTCGGCGCCAACTACGTCACCTCGACCGCGGTCAACCAGCTCGAGATGTTCCAGCCGGGCACGTATGACCCACGACGCATCGACGCCGAGCTGGGCTACGCCCGATTGCTCGGCTTCAACACAGTGCGGGTCTTCCTCCACGATCTGCTGTGGGCCCAAGATCCGCGGGGATTTCTCAGTCGCCTCACGCAATTCGTCGGCATTGCGGCCGCTCGTGGCATCAAGCCACTCTTTGTTCTGTTCGACTCGTGCTGGAACCCGTTCCCCCGCCCGGGCCCGCAGGGCCCGCCGACACCAGGAGTGCACAACTCCGGCTGGGTGCAGAGCCCGGGGGCCGAGCACCTAGGCGATCCGAATTACCGCAGGGTTCTGTACGCATACGTCACGGGCGTCATCGGCCAGTTCCGCAGCGATAGTCGCGTTTTGGGATGGGACTTGTGGAACGAGCCCGACAATCCCGCGCGGGAGTATCGCAAGGTGGAGAGGAAGGACAAGCAGGATCTCGTCGCGGCGCTGCTTCCCCAGGTTTTTCAGTGGGCACGTTCGGTGAACCCGCTGCAACCGCTGACGAGCGGTGTCTGGACCGGAAGCCGCAGCGATATCAGCGGCATCCAACTCGACAACTCCGACGTGATCACCTTCCACTCCTACGGCAAGCCTGCCGAATTCGAGGCCAAGATCGACGAGCTTTCCTCACAGGGCCGACCGATTCTCTGCACGGAGTATCTGGCCCGGACCTTGGGCAACACCGTCGAGGGAATCCTGCCAATCGCGAAGCGGCACAACGTCGGTGCGTTCAACTGGGGCTTTGTGGCCGGTAAGACGCAGACCTATTTTCCATGGGATTCGTGGGACCACCCATACACAACCGTCCCGAAGGTGTGGTTCAGCGACCTCGTGTACCCCGATGGGCGGCCCTACCAGAGCAGCGAGATACAGACGATCCGGCAGTTGACAGGCGGCTCCGGGGCCACCTGACGGTCCGCTAGCCCCAGGCGTGCACGGTGTTCTGCGCAGGCTCAAGGCCTTCGGCCACTAGGAGTTCGGTGGCGTCGGCGGCCTGCTCGCAGATCGTGGGAACCTCTTTCCACTCCGCGTTGGTGAAGTTCCCGAGCACGAACGCCGCGCCATCCATCCGGCCGGGCGGTCGGCCGATACCGATGCGCACCCGTTGAAAGTCGTTGGTGCCCAACGCTGATGCCACCGAGCGCAGGCCGTTGTGCCCGGCGACGCCGCCACCGACCTTGAGCCGGATGCGGCCGAACTCGACGTCGAGCTCGTCGTGGATCACCACGACGTCGGCAGGCGCCACCGAGTAGAACTTGGCCAGCGGCCCCACCTGGCGGCCGGACTCGTTCATGTAGCACCGCGGTTTGGCCAGCACGATCGATCGGCCGCCGATGTGGCCCGTTGCCACGTCGGCCCCCGACTTCTTGTGCACCTTGAACCCCGAGCCGATGCGGTCGGACAGGATGTCGGCCACGAGGAAACCCAGGTTGTGCCGCGTCGTTTCGTATCGCGGTCCAGGGTTTCCCAGGCCGACCACCAGAAGGGAATCGGCCATCTGGGTGTCCGCCTACTCGGAGGCTTCGGCGGGCGCCTCTTCGCCGGCCTCGCCCTCGGCGGCTTCGCCCTCTTCGCCCTCGGCCTCTTCGGCTGCCTCGCCGGCACCCTCGCCCTCGAGGTCCTCGGCCGTCGGCGCCGCGACGACGTTGACCACGAGCGTCTCGGGATCAGACACCAGCGACACACCGGCAGGCAGCGTGATCGAGCCCGCGGCGAACTGGGTGCCGATCTCGGCGGCCTCGACCGAAACGGTGAGGTGGTCGGGGATCGACTGCACGTCGGCCTCGATTGTGATGGTGTTGGCGTCCTGCGTGACCAGGGTGCCGTACGCGGCTTCACCCTCGACGACGACGTTGACCTCGACGGTCACCTTCTCGCCGCGGCGCACGACGAGCAGGTCGGCGTGCTGGATGTTGCGGCGGATCGGGTGGATCTCGAGGGACTTGGTCAGCGCGAGCTGTTCGTTGCCCTCGATGTCGAGGGTGAGCACTGCGTTGGTGCCGGAGTGCCGAAGCACGGCGGAGAAGTCGTGGGCGTCGAGCTCAAGGTGCTGCGGGTCGGCGCCGTGGCCGTAGAGGACCGCGGGCACCTTGCCGAGGCGCCGGGCGCGGCGCGAGGCGCCCTTGCCGGTTTCCGTGCGCACCGCAGCGGTCAGATTGTTGGTGGCGTTCTTGGCCATTGGTGTTGCTCCTGTGCCGTCGTTGTGTCGGGCACGGCCAGGTCGCAAACCATCAGATGTGCGGGTTCCCGTCGATAACGGTGGTCGAACCACCCTCGCCGTGACGCGGCGTCGAGGTTACCGCATCGGCAGCTCAGAGCGCGAATTTGGTATCTGTGAGCTGCTCGGACAGCTCCCAGAGCGCCGCGGCCTTTTTGGCGTCGCGCGCCAGCGGGCTGCGGATGGCGTTGCCGGTGGGGCCGCGCATGGCGAACCTGGGGCCGATGAAGGAGTTGCCAGGAAGGTTCTGCGACACGGCGTAGAGGGTCTGGCGTGCGCCGAAGTCGGCGTCGGTGGCCAGCTTGTTGCCAATCGACATCAACGCGTCGCCGACTCTGCGGCCGCTCTGGCCCTGCAGGTTGGTCTCGGAGTAGCCCGGGTGGGCGGCGTGGGCCTTCACCGTGGACCCGGCCGCGTCGAAGCGCCGCTGCAGCTCCTTGGTGAACAGCAGGTTGGCCAGCTTGGACTGTCCGTAGGCCACCCACGCCGAATACGGGCGCGACTTCCAGTTCAGATCCTTGAGGCTGATGTAACCCAGCAGATGCATCATCGACGACACCGTGACGACCCGCTCGGTGATCTTCGGCAGCAGCAGGTTGGTCAGCGCGAAGTGGCCGAGGTGGTTGGTGCCGATCTGGCTTTCAAAGCCGTCGACGGTCTGCGCGTACGGCACGGCCATGATGCCTGCGTTGTTGATCAGCACATCGACACCGTCGACGCCGTCGGCGAAGGCGCGCACCGACGCCAGGTCCTGCAGGTCGAGCTTGCGGACCTCAACGTCGCCGGTCATGCCTGCGGCGGCTTCGTCGCCCTTGGTGGTGTTGCGCACGGCGAGGATCGTTTTGGCCCCGACACGGGCCAGCTCGCGCGCGGTGACCTCACCGAGGCCGCTGTTGGCGCCGGTGACGATGACGGTACGTCCGGAAAACGAAGGCAGATCTGCGGCGGTCCACTCACTCATAGGACGAAGCCTAATGCGCTACTTCGGCGGCGCGCCCGGCACCGCGACGTTGAAACCCTTGATGACCGCCTCGATGTCCGGCGCCTCTTCGGCGGCCTTCTCCGCGTAGCCGGTCACGGTGAACTGCACGAGGTAGCGGTAATTCGCAGGCGGTGCGCCGGTGGGGATGACGATGCGGTTGTAGCTGTGCATGCGGCGGCCGTTGAGGTCGTAGCTGCCCTCGATCATCGACGAGGGAAAGCCCTTCCAGTTGTCGGAGGAGGCGTTGAGCTGCTTGAAGTTCTGCGACATTTGTGCGTCGACGTAACCGTGCTTGATGGCCTCGTTGACGTCGAAGGGGCCGTTGAGCCTGACCACCACCAACATCGCGATGGGGTAGGTGTCACCCTTGGCGATCACCTGAGTGCCGGGCGCGAAGTTCGGATTGTTGTACTGCTGCCAGCCCTTCGGCTGCGGCATCGTCACCGTCAGATCGGGGAGCTTCTGAGGCGCGACGGGCTCACCGTTGACGCCCGCGTCCTGAAGGAACTTGGCGAGCGGCACCGGCGCATCGTTGGGGGTGGTTGGCGTTGGCGTCGCGCTCGACGTCGACCAGACCGAGTGATAGTCAGGCGTTTCCGCGCCGCAACCCGTCGCGGCGAGTACCACCAGCGTCATGGCCGTCACCCAGGAGCGCGCCCTCACAAAATCTCGCGAACAATGTCGATCGGGCGGGCCAGTCGGGTGCCTTTGGGGGTGACGACGAACGGGCGCTCGATCAGGATCGGGTGCTCGGCCATGGCGTCGAGCAGTTCGGCGTCGTTGGCATCGGCCAGGTTCAGTTCGTCGTAAAGCGATTCCCGCTTGCGCACCGCCGTGCGGATGTCGATCCCTGCGTCCTTGATCATCTTGACCAGTTGCGCCCGTGACGGTGGGGTCTTGAGGTACTGCACCACGTCCGGTTCGATGCCGTTGTCCCGCAACAGATCCAGCGTCTTACGCGAGGTCGTGCAGCGGGGATTGTGATAGATGGTGAAGCGCTGTGACACTATGCCGACCCGTCGAACAGTCCTGTCACAGAACCGTTCTCGAATACCGCTCGGATGGTGCTTGCCAGAAGCGGGGCGATGGACAGCACGGTCAGCTGTGGGAACATCTTGTCCTCGCCGACCGGAAGCGTATTGGTGACGATCACCTCGCGGGCGCCGCACTCTGCCAGCCGCTGAGACGCGGGTTCGGATAGCACTCCGTGCGTCGCGGTGATGATCACGTCACCGGCGCCGTCTTCGTGAAGCAGTTTGACCGCGCCCGCAATGGTTCCGCCGGTGTCGATCATGTCGTCGGTGAGGATGCACGTCTTGCCCTTGACGTCACCGACCACCCTGTTCGACACCACCTGATTGGGCACCAAGGGATCACGAGTCTTGTGAATGAAGGCCAGCGGCACGCCGCCAAGCGCGTCGGCCCACTTCTCGGCCACTCGCACGCGGCCGGAGTCGGGCGACACCACGACCATGTCGTGCTCGGCGTAGTTCTCGGCGATGTAGCCGCACAACAGCGGCTGCGCGCGCATGTGGTCGACCGGGCCGTCGAAGAAGCCCTGGATCTGGTCGGTGTGCAGATCGACGGTGACGATCCGGTCGACACCGGCCGTCTCGTACAGGTCGGCCACCAGCCGTGCCGAGATCGGCTCACGGCCGCGGTGCTTCTTGTCCTGGCGGGCGTACGGATAGAAGGGCACAACGGCGGTGATGCGCTTGGCGCTGCCCCGCTTGAGCGCGTCGATCATGATCAGCTGTTCCATCAGCCACTTGTTCAGCGGCGCAGGATGCGACTGCAGGACGAACGCGTCGCAGCCGCGGACCGATTCATCGAACCGGACGAAGATTTCGCCGTTGGCGAAGTCGCGGGCGGTCTGCGCGGTGACCGCGACGTCAAGCTCCTTGGCCACCTGTTCGGCCAGTTCGGGGTGCGCGCGACCCGAGAAGAGCATCAGATTCTTGCGGTTGTCGGTCCAGTCGGTGCCCACTGTGCGCCTTCGCCGGTCGGGGTTCGATACGGGCCAATCGTACGTAGCCTTTCGGCCTATGTGTTGCCCGGTTACCAGATTGCCAACAGAAGGCGTCTGATTCACTCGTCTTCGGCTGCCGCCCCGGAGGGGTTTTCGCGGGCTTTGCGGGCGGCCTCGGCCGCCGCTGAACCCGGTCGCTTCTCCTCCACCCACCCCTCGATGTTGCGCTGCGGGCCCGCCGAGACGGCCAACGCGCCCGGCGGCACATCATCGCGCACGACCGTCCCCGCGCCGGTGTAGGCGCCGTCGCCTACAGTGACCGGGGCGACGAACATCGT
>JAVXWV010000125.1:0-6734 GCA_032230775.1 Mycobacterium sp.
GATCAGCATGAACAGGTCGCCGGGGGCGGCGTCGTACGCGACGATCGGCTCGTCGTAGTGCGCCGCCACCTCGGCCGCCCACTCCGGCGAGTCGACGTCTACGTAATCGACATCCAGGGCCGTTGCCGATGCCGAATCAGCCAGCACCACCTGGCAATCCGCATGCGTGACATCGCGGGCGAGTGCCGCGCCGCGCCGAACCGGGTTCAGCCCCACCGGCACGATGCCCGTCAGCGCCGCGGCGGTCAGCACCGCCGAGAAGAACGGCGTGTTCTGCAACAGCACCCCGATATGGGGCGGGCGATCGGGATCGAGACGCGCCTTCAACGCCGATGCGATGGCGGCAGCGTGCCGGATGTGGTCACGCCAACTGGTGAACGAGTCCTCGAAGTACACGCCCCGATCGTCGACCTCAACCAGGGGCGTGACCAGGTCGGTGACGGTCGGCAGGTCCTCGCTCACGGCTGCGGCTGATTGCTCTTCGCGCAAGCGCTCATCGCTAGGCTGGCGTGTCGGCCAGCTCGCGGCCGATGCGCAGCAGCTGACCGGTCGCGCTGCCGACGGCGAACTCCGTCTGCTTGGCCGCAAGGAAGTACCGGTGGACGGGGTGGTCGAGGTCGATCCCGACGCCGCCATGCACGTGAACGGTGGTGTGCGCCACGCGATGTCCGGCGTCGGCTGCCCAGAACGCAGCCGTGTTGACATCGACGTCTGCAGGCAGATCCTCGGACAGCCGCCACGCCGCCTGCGTGAGTGTCAGCCGCAATGCCTTGACGTCGATGTAGCCGTCGGCCAGTCGCGAGGAGACGGCCTGGAAGCTGCCGATGGGCCGATCGAACTGCTCGCGCTCGCGCGCATACTCCGACGTGAGCTCGAGCGCGCGCTCGCCCACGCCGAGCTGATACGCGCTGCGGCTCAACGCGCCGTGGGTAGTGAGCCAGCCGACGACTGCGGCCCCCTGGTCACCACCGACGGCCCGCGCGGCCTCGACACCCTGCAACTCCAGGTGCCCGACACTTCCGTGCCCGGTCGTGTCGAGGGCGCTCACCGTAACCCCCGGGTCATCCTTGGCGATCAGGAAAACCTTCGTGCCCGAATCGGTTTCGGCTGGAACGAGGAATGCGTCGGCGACCGGTCCGTAGCTGACCTGGGTCCGCGAGCCGGTGAGCTTGAAGGCGGTTCCGGTTGCCCCGGAAGACTGAGCCCGCACCGGGCCCTCGCCCATCTCGCCGTCGAGCGCCACAGCGAGGATCTTCTCGCCGTTGATCGCGGGCGTCGCCCACTCCTGCTGCAGCGACTCGGAGCCGAACTTCGCGAGCGCGCCCGCGCCAAGCACGACCGACTCGAGGTACGGCACTGCGGCGAGCTGGCGACCCAGCGCCACCAGCACCGCTACCTGCTCGAGCACCCCGAAACCGCCGCCTCCCAAGGATTCCGGAGCGGCGGTGGAGAGGATGTCGGCCTCGATCAGCTTTCCCCACAGATCGTGATCCATGCGTTGCTCGAGCCCGTCGAGCTCCCGCTGATGCTCGGGGGTGCAGACCGATTCGGTGATGGTGCGGGTGAGACCGCCCAGATCGTCGAAGGCTTCCGGTGTCTTGAAATCCATGATGTTCCTTACCGATTGACCCTGGGCAGGCCGAGCGCGACCATTCCGATGATGTCGCGCTGAATTTCATTGGTGCCGCCGCCGAACGTCAGGATCAGGCAGCTGCGGTGCATCCGCTCGACCCGTCCACGCAGCAGCGCACCGGGGGAGTTCGTCCGAAGCGTGCCCGCCGTGCCCAGCACCTCCATCAGGAGGCGGTAGGCCTCGGTGGCCAGTTCGGTGCCGTACACCTTGGCCGCCGATGCGTCCGCGGGTGACGGCGCGGCCTCTGTTGATGCCAGCTCCCAGTTGATCAGCTTGAGCACTTCGGCCTTGGCATGCACGCGAGCGAGGTTGAGCTGCACCCACTCCGAGTCGATCAGCCTCCTGCCGTGGTCGTCCTTGGTGTTCTGGGCCCACTCGCGAACTCCGTCGAGCGCCGAGAAGATCGGTTGCGCGGACACCAGTGCGACGCGTTCGTGGTTGAGCTGGTTGGTGACCAGCTTCCAGCCGGCATTCTCCTCGCCGACCAGGCTGGTGGTCGGTACGCGGACGTCCTGGTAGTAGGTGGCGCTGGTGTCGATGCCGGCCATGGTGTGCACCGGCGTCCAGGAGAATCCCTCGGACGTCGTCGGCACAATCAACATCGAGATGCCGCGGTGCTTCTTGGCTTCCGGGTTGGTGCGCACGGCCAGCCACACGTAGTCCGCGTACGCGATCAGGCTGGTCCACATCTTCTGACCGTTGATCACGTAGTCGTCTCCGTCGCGAATCGCCGTAGTCCGCAGCGCGGCCAGGTCGGTGCCCGCGCCAGGCTCGGAGTAGCCGATCGCGAAGTGCAGCTCGCCGGCGGCGATCTTGGGCAGGAAGAATTTCTTCTGCTCATCGGTGCCGAACGCCATGATGGTCGGCGCCACACTGTTGATGGTCAGGAACGGCACCGGGACGTTCGCGATCGAGGCCTCGTCGTTGAAGATGAGCCCGTCCATGGGTGGGCGCGCCTGGCCGCCGAATTCCTTGGGCCACGACAGCGTCAGCCAGCCGTCCTTGCCCATCTGCGCGACGGTCTCGCGGTACACGTTGCCCCGCCCCATCTCGCCGTCGTTCGAGGCGAGCGCCTCGGCACGCTCGGGGGTCATGAGTTTGGTGAAGTAGGACCGCAGCTCGCGGCGCAACTCCTCCTGCTCCGGGGTGTAGCCGATCCGCATCGCCTCGTCCTCACTTGGGTTAAAAGGGACCCGTGTTCTGACCCTTGTTCACACCCGGTTGTAACACGTTCTAGTCTTGGGGTCCAGGCCGGTGCCACACTGGTGTCCATCGGGTGGGTCGTATTCTCAACGCTTAAATGCAGGCGAGGAGGTTTGTGATGCGAGTGGAAGTCGACCGTGATCGCTGCGAGGGCAACGCGGTGTGCGTGGGAATTGCCCCGGACCTGTTCGATCTCGACGACGAGGATTACGCCGTTGTCAAGGCCGACCCGGTACCGGCCGACCAGGAGGAGTTGGCGGAGCAATCGATTGCCGAATGCCCGCGAGCCGCCCTGATCCGAAGAGACTAGAGGTATTCATAAATTGACTCCGAACAAGAACGGGGCAGCCGCGACTGACCTCTCGGGTTATGTCGCGGTGGTAACCGGCGCGGCCGCGGGCCTTGGCCGCGCTGAGGCCATCGGGCTTGCGCGAGCCGGGGCGACGGTCGTGGTCAACGACATCGCAGGCGCACTCGACAAGTCCGACGTCATCGACGAGATCACGACCGCCGGTTCCAAGGCTGTCGCGGTCGCCGGCGACATCGGCCAGCGGTCCACCGCCGACGAGCTGGTCGAAACCGCCGACGGTCTCGGGGGATTGAGCATCGTCGTCAACAACGCCGGGATCACCCGCGACCGCATGTTGTTCAACATGTCCGACGAAGACTGGGACGCAGTCATGTCGGTGCACCTGCGCGGCCACTTCCTGCTGACCCGCAACGCTGCCACCTATTGGCGGGCGAAGGCGAAAGAGGGGGGAGCCGCGGGCCAAATTTACGGGCGCATCATCAACACCTCCTCGGAAGCCGGCCTGGTCGGGCCGCCGGGGCAGGCCAATTACGGCGCGGCCAAATCAGGGATCACCGCGCTGACCCTGTCCGCAGCACGGGTGCTCGAGCGCTACGGGGTGCGGGCCAACGCCATCGCCCCCAGGGCCCGCACGGCGATGACCGCTGACGTCTTCGGGGAATCACCCGAGCTCACCGAGGGGCAGATCGACCCGCTGTCGCCCGAGCACGTCGTTAACCTGGTGCGGTTCCTCGCCTCTCCCGCTTCGCAAGGCGTCAACGGGCAGCTGTTCATCGTTTATGGTCCGACGGTGACACTCGTTGCGGCGCCGACGGCCGAGCAACGGTTCAGTGCGGAATCCGATGCGTGGGACCCGTCGGAGCTGTCGGAAACTTTGCAGAATTACTTTGCTGACCGCGATCCCGAACGGAATTTCTCGGCGACTGCCCTCATGGGTCAGTGAGAATGACGGTCCTATTTGCCAACGTCCTGTGAGGATTAGAACACGTTATAGAATGAGCTATGTCATACTGGCTCTGACCTGCGCAAAGGTCACAATTTCGAGTAGTTTTACCGTTCTTTGACACCGCGAACTTGTTCTAGTTAGTATGATCCGGCTCGCTAAGAGCAACGCTTAACCACGGGGTGGGAGAACCGCCGCGACGAGTAGTCAGGAATTCTTCGCCATGGCGCACGTCGTGCACACGCCGCGCCGAGAACGGAGCTGAGGTTGATCGAACAGCTTGCGGCACCGGCTCGGGCCGTGGGCGGGTTCGTCGAAATGTCCTTGGACACGTTCGTCAAGATCTTCCGGCGCCCCTTTCAATTTCGGGAGTTCCTCGAGCAGACCTGGATGATCGCGCGGGTCTCGCTGATCCCGACGCTGCTGGTCGCCATCCCGTTCACCGTCTTGGTGGCGTTCACCCTCAACATCCTCCTTCGCGAGATCGGCGCCGCCGACCTGTCGGGGGCGGGCACCGCATTCGGCACCATCACGCAGCTGGGCCCGGTCGTGACCGTTCTCGTGGTGGCGGGCGCGGGCGCGACGGCGATCTGTGCGGACCTCGGCGCTCGCACCATCCGCGAAGAGATCGACGCGATGCGGGTGCTTGGCATCGACCCGATCCAGCGTCTGGTCGTGCCAAGGGTGCTGGCGTCGACCTTCGTGGCGCTGCTGCTCAATGGCCTGGTCTGCCTGATCGGGTTGTCCGGCGGCTACGTCTTCTCCGTCTTCCTGCAGGGCGTCAACCCCGGCGCCTTCATCAACGGCCTGACGATTCTGACCGGCCTCGGCGAGCTGGTGCTTGCCTTCATCAAGGCGATGTTGTTCGGGGTGGTCGCAGGTCTTGTCGGCTGCTACCGCGGACTGACCGTGCAGGGTGGTCCTAAGGGTGTGGGTACCGCGGTGAACGAGACCGTGGTCTACGCGTTCATCTGCCTGTTCGTGATCAACGTGATCATGACGGCCGTCGGCGTGAGAGTGCTGGTCCGCTGATGAGCGCTTGCGCGAAGAAGAGACAACGATGAGTTACGACGTAACACTTCGCTTCCGCCGGGCCTTCAGCGGCGTGCCCAAGGCCATCGACACAATCGGCGAGCAGGCGCTGTTCTATGGCGAGACCATCCGCTATATCCCCAATGCGCTCACCCGGTACCGCAAAGAGACCATCCGCAACATCGCCGAAATGACCATGGGCACTGGAGCGCTGGTGATGATCGGCGGCACGGTCGGTGTCGCCGCGTTCCTTACCCTGGCGTCCGGTGGCGTCATCGCCGTGCAGGGCTACTCGTCGCTGGGCAACATCGGCATCGAGGCGTTGACCGGGTTCCTGTCGGCGTTTCTCAACGTGCGCATCGTCGCGCCGGTGATCGCCGGGATCGCGCTTGCGGCCACCATCGGCGCGGGCACCACCGCTCAACTCGGCGCGATGCGCGTCGCCGAGGAGATCGACGCCGTCGAAGCGATGGCCGTGCACTCGGTGTCCTACCTGGTCTCCACCCGGCTGATGGCCGGGATGGTCGCCATCATCCCGCTGTACTCGTTGTCCGTGTTGGCGGCCTTCTTCGCCGCGCGGTTCACCACGGTCTTCATCAACGGCCAGTCTGCCGGCCTGTATGACCACTACTTCAACACGTTCCTTGTACCCACCGATTTGTTGTGGTCGTTTCTTCAAGCCATCGTGATGTCGATCGCGGTGATGCTCGTGCATACGTACTACGGCTACAACGCATCCGGTGGCCCGGTCGGCGTTGGGATCGCCGTCGGTCAGGCGGTGCGCACCTCGCTAATCGTGGTCGTGACCATCACCCTGTTCATCTCACTCGCCGTCTACGGCGCGTCCGGCAACTTCAACCTCTCCGGGTAGGGGTCAGAAGATGCCGGATATTGAAGCCAAGCGCAGCCATGTAAGGATCGCCGCTGCGATTCTGGCTGCGATCCTGCTGGCCGCCACCGTGTTCACCTACCTGTCCTACACCGCCGCGTTCACGAAGACCGACACCGTGACGGTGACATCCCCGCGGGCGGGCCTTGTGATGGAGAAAGACGCCAAGGTCAAGTACCGCGGCATCCAGATCGGCGAGGTGAAATCCATTGATTACGTCGGCAATCAGGCCAAGCTGACGCTCGCGATCAAACGCGACGAAATGCGCTACATACCGGCCAACGCGGAGGTGCGCATCGGGGGCACAACGGTTTTCGGCGCCAAGTCGGTCGAGTTCCTGCCGCCGGACCAGCCAAGCGGGCAACTGCGGCCGGGCACCAATGTGGAGGCCAAGGACGTCCAGCTCGAAGTCAACACGCTGTTTCAGACACTGACCGATCTGCTGCACAAGATTGACCCGATCAATCTGAACGCGACGCTTTCGGCCCTCGCCGAGGGGCTGCGCGGCAACGGCGACAACGCCGGCGCCACGTTGTCGGGGCTGAATTACTATCTGCAGCAGCTGAATCCGAAGCTGCCCACGTTGCAGGAAGACTTCAAGAAGACCGCCGTGGTGGCCAACATCTACGGTGACGCGGGTCCCGATCTGGCTCGCATATTCGACAACGCACCCACCATCAGCAAGACGATCGTCGACCAGCAAGACAATCTGAACGCCACTCTT
>JAVXWV010000127.1:0-4008 GCA_032230775.1 Mycobacterium sp.
CGGCTGCGCTCACCGCGAAAATCGGCGCCGGCCAGCGCACCACCGCGGTGCCGACGCGCCGCCACAACCGGCCGCGAGCCTGACCTTTCTTCTCGAACAAGCCGAAGCGGCTGCCCACGAAGACCACTGCCGGACCCAGCGTCAGCCCGGCCGCCACGACCACCAGCATGCCGATGGCCACCGGTGCGCCCATGGTGGAAAACCAGGGCAGTCGGGCGAAGCTCAGACAGTAGGTCGCGCCGGCGATGGTGAGGCCGGATCCCAGCACAACCGGCGCGACACCCTTGAACGTGGTGTAGTACGCCGTCTCGCGGTCCTCACCGGCTCGGCGCGCTTCCTGATAGCGGCCGAGGAGGAAGATTCCGTAGTCGGTGCCGGCGGCGATGGCCAGCATCGTCAAGATGTTCGCCGCGAACGTGGTGAGCCCGAACGCGTTGTTGTACCCGAGCACCGCGACGACGCCCCGAGCGCAGGCCAGCGCGACGAACGTCATGAACAGCTGGATCAGCGTGGTGACGACCGAACGGTAGACCAACAGCAGCATGATCGCGATCGCGCCGAGAGTGAACAGCGTGATCGTGGCCAGGCTGTCGTTACCGATCGCGTGCATATCGTCGGTCAGCGCCGCTGGGCCGGTGACGTAGCCCCGGACCCCAGCCGGTGCGGGCTCTTCGTCGACGACTTTGCGGACCGCCTCGACCGACTCATTGGCCTCGGTGGTGCCCTGGTTGACGGCGATGTTCACTTGTACGTAGGCGCCTTTGGCGTCGGCGCTCTGCGCGCCCGCCGCGGTGAACCGGTCTCCCCAGAAGTCCTGAATGTGCTGGACGTGCTTGGTGTCTTCGCGCAGCTTTCGCACGATGTCGTCGTAGTACCGGTGCGCGGCGTCGCCGAGCGGCTGCTGGCTTTCCAGCACAACCATCACTGTGCTGTTGGAGTTGAATTCTTTGAAGTTCTGTCCCATCCGCAGCATCGCCTTCATGGACGGGGCGTCCAGCGGTGCCATCGGCGCGGAGTGCTGCTCGCCGACGACTTCCAGCGTCGGAACGGCGACGTTGACCAGAACGGTCAGCGCGACCCAGCCGATGATGATGGGCACCGCAAAGAGGCGGATCAAGTGCGGGATGAATGGTCGGTGCGGGCGTTGGTGCTTGGCCGAGTCGTCGCCGTCTTCGCCCAAGCGCCGCCCCTCACCCTCGCTTCCCCCGGAATGGTCGCCGACTGCGGGAGTCATGCAGATTTCACCAGGCAGAAGGTCTGCGCGTTGAGGCCGTCAGCGGCTTGATGCTCGCGCAGTTCGCCGTCGACGGTGATGCGGCAACCGATGTGGTCGGCGTCGGTCTGCGCCATGATGTTCGCGCTGACGGTGGGCAGTGTGGTGGACAGTGTGAACGACCACGGCAGCGGCGCGTCGTTGACCTGATGGGTGTTGGCTTCGGCGTCCCAGTAGTTTATGTTCGCGGTGCTTCCCGGCGGGCCCAGAATCTCGTAGGTGACCACTTTGGGATTGAACTGGACGATTTTAATGCCGGCCCCGGCGTTGGCGTTGAGATCCTCCGATCCGAAGACCTTGTGCAACCGCAACACGACAAGTCCGGACACCGCGAGGACCACCAGCGGGACAATCAGGATCCACCAGCGTTTGAGTAACTCGCCGACCGAAATCGCCCTCACCCGTCTCCTCCCGCCAGTTCGTACGCCACTGAAACCGCGAACCCGTCAAGTCGCAGATCAATTCCGTCCGGCGCCGTAGGCGTCTTCAGCACCCGGCCGAGAAGCCGGCCCCTGCGCGGTCATCTTCGCCGATGCCCCAGCAGAACCTTCGCTCGGCTAAGTATCGTAAACCCTAGAGCACGCGAGCGTTTCGCGAGGTGGCTTGCCGGAGTTCGACGCCTCAGTACGGTGGCCGGGCGCGGCCGGTGATGGGCGGCAGATCGGCGAGCGTGACGATTCCCGGCTCGGCGGCAACCACCGCGGGAACCGCATTGGTGACCGGCATCGCGGTGTAAATCATGCCCAGCCCCATGAATCCGGGCTCGGTCCAATCCTTCGGCGGCAGGCAGTGGATGACGGTGCGCATATTGGGAAGACCGAACACCTGGATGACGTGGCCGTGCTCCAGCGGCTTGGGCGGGGTGACGTGGTCACCCATGGTCCAGTTGAAGCCGACGCTGACGACGTTGCGGTCACCGACCCAGCCGCGGTGGTAGCCGAAGACGCCGCCGACCGTGCCCTTCGGGATCTGCATGAAGCCGAGATCGGTGTCATCGGTGGCGGCGGTGAACTGCACGTCGAAGGTCATCCGGTCGAGTTTGGCGCCGATCGCGTCGGCCATCATCGCCGCGGACTCGGCGAAGACCTCGCTCTCGCGCCGAACATTCTCGGCAAGGCCAGGGGTGTCGGGATCCTGCGAGAAGCCCATCGCGGTTTGGGTGCCTGCCGACTCATAGGTCGAGCAGTCCACCGACTCGGTGATGCGGATCTCGTCGACGCGCTCGCAGGATCCGCTGAGCACCATGCCGACCATATTGGTCATGCCGGGATGGGCACCGCTGCCGAAGATCGTGGAATTGCCCTTCTCGCAAGCTTTTCGGATGCGTTCCAGGTCTTCGGGTGACTGCTTGCCTCCGGTGATCCACGCTGCACTGGAGCATACATTGACGCCGGACTCGAGCAGCCGGGTGAGTTCGCCCATGTTCGGCCACAGCGGGTTGTAGCAACAGGCGTCGGGCTTCAGTGCCAACAAAGCATCGATGTCGTTGGTGGCCGTCACCCCAGTGGGCTCCGGCCAGCCGGCTAGTTCCGCCGCGTCGACGCCGACCTTGTCGGCCCCGTGCGCATAGACACCCACCAACTCCATGTCGTCGCGCCCGATGATCGCGTGCAGCGATCGCCGTCCGATGTTGCCGGTCGTCCACTGAATCACCCGAAGGGGTCGGTCAACGTTGCTCATTTGCTGCAATTTACATGTGCGTCCCGCCGTCGACACGCACCTCTGTTCCGGTGACGAAATAGGCGTCCGTCGAGCCGAGCATCGCAACGACGGCGGCGACCGCGTCTGGCTTGGCGAAGATTCCGCCGCCTTCGACGGGCAGCACCGCGGTGATCTTGCCGAACAGCGAGTAGTCCGCATCGTCCGGCAGTCCCGGTCCGATGCTCTGCTTGGATTCGCCTGTGCCGTCGGTCATTCCGGACGAAATCGAGCCCGGCTGGACCGAATTGAAGCGGATTCGATCCTTGGCGAACTCCAGTGCCAGCGCGTGCGTCATCGCTTGGACCCCGCCCTTGGACGCCGCGTATGCGGCCATGTAGGGGTGCGCGAAGGCGGCCGAGGTGGAGCTGAAATTGACCACGGCGGGATCGTTGCCGTTGCGCAACGCGGGGATGGCTTCCCTGGTCACCAGGAAGGTGCCGACGAGGTTGATCCGCAGCACCTGCTCGAAGTCGGCAAGGGTGATGTCGACGAAATGAGCCGACCGCAGGATCCCGGCCACGTTGACCAGGGTGTCCAAGCCGCCGAGCGCCTCGACCGCCTGCGCCACGCCGCTCCGTACCGACTGCTCGTCGCTGACATCCATGACGAGGGTGGTGAGCCGGTCACCGTGCGGATCGGCCTTCGCGACGGTGTCCTTCAGGCCCGACTCGCTGATATCGGCGGCGACGACCCGGCCACCTTCGTCCAAGATGCGCAGCACGGTCGCTTGCCCGATGCCGGAACCACCGCCGGTGATCAGGACACGACGGTCGCTGTATCGCTGAAGAGATGTCATAGGGCGCATCCTCCTGTGTCTTTAGCCGCCATGTCGAGGGCCGCGAGATGGCTGAACAGCATCGACGCCCCGATCGGGGTGCCGCCGCCGGGGTAGGCGGGTCCGGGTACCGCGGCCACCGTGTTGCCTGCTGCGTACAGACCGCCGATCGGGTTGCCGTCGGTATCCAGCACGCGCGCGTGCGAATCGGTGACGAGTCCGCCCTTGGTGCCCAAATCGGCCAGGCCGACCGCGGCGG
>JAVXWV010000826.1:0-2831 GCA_032230775.1 Mycobacterium sp.
GCAGATGCTCGTACCTCTGCGACGGAATTGCGGTGCGAGACTTGGGGAAAACACTTGGCGACGCTCAGACAGTCGATGTTCTTCCCCCTTTTGCCGGCGGATGATCGTGATTTGCGTCACATAACGAAACGGTCTCAAGCTGGCCACGGATCGTTACCTGTCCGAATACACCTGCGTAAACACCTTGGCGTCCTGGCGATTTAGAGGATTTTTAAGATTTGCCTGTAGCCGAATCGCCGTGTCGGTCAAAAGGTGACGCCACCCACCAGACCCATTACGGTTCAATCCCAAGCCAGCGACCCGTAATCGATTGGCCCGCCGTGCCTCAACTGCGCCGAGCTCCATCCGTTGAGTCACGGACAACGACGAACAACTTGGATGGAGGCGGGGGACCCACCGGTCCACCGAATCAATAGGACCAGGAGCCGCATGCGGTTCCTTGGGGTGAAGCCTGCGCCATTTTCGCCGGTGCAGGCCGGGCGACCTCTCCAGCCCGAACCCGACAGCTGACCTCGCGGGCGCAGAAGAGAGGACCTGACGCACCTATGAGTGGACGGCACCGCAAGCCCACTGCATCGGCAGTAAACGTCGCCAAGATCGCCTTCACCGGCGCGGTCATCGGAACCGGAAGCCTCGCCCTCGCCGGGCAAGCTGGCGCCGCCACCGACGGCGAATGGGACCAGGTCGCACGCTGCGAGTCCGGCGGCAACTGGGCCATCAACACCGGCAACGGTTACCACGGTGGACTGCAATTCTCCTCGGGCACCTGGGCCGCCCACGGCGGAGGCCAGTACGCGCCCGCGGCGAATATGGCCACCAAGGACGAGCAGATCGCCGTCGCAGAGCGTGTGCTCGCCAGTCAGGGCAAGGGCGCGTGGCCGGTATGCGGCCATGGCCTGTCCGGCTCGACGCCACGCAACGTCATCGAGCAGCCGCAGGCCCTCGACGCCCCCGCTGTCAACGGCGAACTGCCGCCCCCTCCGCCATTCGATCCGTTCGCTCCCCCGCCGCCTCCGGAAGCCGCGCCCTTCGATGCGCTGTCGGCCCCGCTGCCCGAGGCACCGGCGCCGCCGCCTCCGCCTCCTCCGGTTGAGGAAGCACCGATCGTCGACACCGCGCTCGACGCGCCGCTGCCGCCTCCGCCGCCCGCCGACGCGCCTCCGGTCGAGACGGTTGCGCTCGCCGACAACTGGGACGTCGCACCCGCCCCGGCCGATCAGCCGGAAGTGTGGGCCCTGCACGCTCCAGTGCCACTTGACCCCGTGGTGCCGCCGCTCCCCCCCGCCCCACCGGCTCCCCCGGCGCCGCCCGCGCCGGGAGCCGGTGCGGCACCCGCGCCGGACCCGCTGACCCCGCTCAACGCCGTCAACATCCCCGGCCCGGCCTTCGATGCCGCGAACCAGGCGGTGACCGATCCCGCCGCCGCCGTGAATGCGCTGCCGGACGGCGTACCGCACCTGGCAAGCCCGGACAGCCTGCCGCCGGGCTCCACCATGGATCCGGACGCGAACAGCGCCAACGACAGTCCTAATGTCAGCTACCTCAAGGACTTGTGGCAAGCGGTGCAGAGCCATGACATCAGCGGTAAGGAAGCGTTGATCATGGGGCTGTCCCAGCGCGGGATGAACACCCCGTACCCGCAGCAGGCTCCAGGCCCGAACGTGCCGATCACCCCGGGCGCCCCGGGCGCCCCGGCCGCGCCGCCGCCACCGGCACCCGGCGCACCGCCGATCCTGCCGCCCGCCTAGCGGATCAGGCGGATCCCACCCACTCGTCGGAGCCGTCGGCGAAGATCTGGTGCTTCCACACCGGTAGTCGAGCTTTGACGGTGTCGACAAGGCGCTCGCACGTCTCGAATGCGGCCGCTCGGTGGTCGGCGGCGACCGCTGCGACCAAAGCCGCGTCACCGATCTGAAGCGTGCCGATGCGGTGGCTGACCGCGATGGCCCGCACACCGTGACAGTCCGCAGCGATCTCGGCCGCGACGTCAGCCAGAGTCTGCTGCGCTGAAGGGTGCGCGGAATACTCCAGCCGGATGACGGTGCGCCCGTCGTCGTGATCGCGAACCACGCCTGCGAATCCCACGACGGCGCCTGCGGATTCGTGTGCCACCAGCGCCTCGTAATCGGACAGCTCGACCGGCTGCTCAGTCAGTTCGACGCGCACAACGACGGCGGTCATCGCGGGTGGTCCTTGCCCGCCAGCTGATCGAGCGCGTGCTCGAGAACGTCGTCGAGCACCCCGAGGCCGTCTTTGACGCCCCCGGTGGAACCCGGAAGGTTCACGATCAACGTGCGATCCCTGACGCCGCAGACCCCGCGGGACAGCACCGACGTCGGCACGTGCGGAAGGCCGGAACGCCGGATCGCATCGGCAAGGCCGGGAATCTGATAGTCGACGATGTCCGCGGTTGCGTCGGCCGTGCCGTCCGTCGGTGAGATGCCCGTGCCGCCGGAAGTGATTACCACGTCGACGTTTTCGCCGATCGCGGCGAACAGTGCGGCGACGACGCCCCTGCCGTCGGCGACCACCACGGCTGCCGGAGTGGCGATGCCCTGCCGGTTGAGCCAATCCACGATGACGGGGCCGGTGCTGTCCTCGTACACACCCGCCGCCGCCCGGGTTGACGCAATCACCACCCGGCCCGATCGCGTCATGACCGCCTGTTCTTCGCGCGAGCGCTCATCACCTTGTCCATGTCCCCGTCTTACCGCCCTCTTTGCGCAACACCCGGATGTCGTCGATGCGGGCGGCGGGGTCGACGGCCTTGATCATGTCGTAGAGCGTCAGGGCGGCGACGCTGACGGCCGTCAGCGCCTCCATCTCGACGC
>JAVXWV010000013.1:0-2720 GCA_032230775.1 Mycobacterium sp.
ACCCCGTCGTCGACGAACTCGACCGCAGCAGGCGACCGGTTCTGACCAACGACGAAAAGATCTATCTCGCAGCCTTTTTCAGCGGACTCGGCGAGGGCGTCAGCGGTGTGCCCGTGCTCCCCGCCTCGGCGCCCGTGGCCACGGATGTCCGGCTGTGGATCGACGGTCTGCTGGCAGGACGGTATTCGCGCATCACAACGGCGCCCGCCCAGAAACAGGCCGAGGGCGGGCCACTGGTGTTGTGGGCGTCGCAGACAGGCAACGCCGAAGAGTTTGCGGCGCGGCTGGCCGGCCGACTCGGCGGCTCCCGGCTAGTCAACATGGACGATATGGCGCTTGCGGAGCTGGCAGGCGCCCGCGACGTGCTGGTGATCACGAGCACCTTCGGCGACGGCGGGCCGCCCGACAACGGCGCAGGCTTCTGGCATCGCATCCATTCGGCAGAAGCGCCCGCGTTGGACGGCATCCGGTACGCGGTGCTTGGCATCGGCGACCGGGCATATGACAACTTCTGTGGCCACGCGAAGGCGATCGACGGGAGGCTCACAGCGCTTGGCGCGACGAGGATGCTGGAGCGCGCCGAGTGTGAGGCCTACGACGACGAGCCGATGGACCGGTGGGCCGAACAGGTCACCGCTCTCGTCGGCGCGCAGGCCAAGCCGTCGACCATTGCCAGGCCCACCACCGCGGCCAAGCCGTTCACCCGCGCCAAACCGATCCTGGCGCCGCTGTCCCGCAATACCGCGCTGACCGCGCCGACATCGCAAAAAGAAGTGCGTCAGATCGGTTTTGACCTGTCCGAGTACAACGCCACCTATGCGGCAGGAGACTCGCTCGGGGTGTACTCCACCAACAACCCTGCGACGGTCGACGCTTGGCTGGCGGCCACCGGATTGCGTGGCGACACGTCGGTCGAGGTGGACGGCAATGAGCAGAGCCTGCGGGACGCGCTCATCGTGTCCTACGACATCTGCCGGGTGACGCCGAACCTGCTGCGCTTCGTCGCCGAATCCTGCTCAGACAAGACGGCCGCGAAGGCGCTGCTCGCGCCGAGGGACAAGCTCGACAAGTGGCTGGTGAACCGCAACGGGCTCGACATCGTTCAGGAGTTCGCCGTCCGCGCCGAGCCCGAGCAGTGGCAGGAGGTGCTGGTACGGCTGACACCGAGGAACTACTCGATCTCCTCGAGCCCGCTGGTCAGCCCGCACGAGGTGCAGCTGACGGTGTCGGTGGTGCGCTACCTCGGCGCCGACGGTCGCCGGCGCGGCGGGGTGTGCTCGACATTCCTGGCCGACCGAGCCGCGGCGGCGCCGGTTTTCCTGCAGCGCTCACCGCATTTCCGTCCGCCCGAAGACGGCGAGACGCCGATGATCATGGTCGGTCCGGGCACCGGCATCGCGCCGTTCCGGGGCTTCCTGCAGGAACGCCGGGCGCTCGGCCACGCAGGCCGCAACTGGCTGTTCTTCGGCGACCAGCGCCGCAGCGAAAACTTCTACTACCGCGACGATTTGGAGGACATGGTCCGCGACGGCTTCCTCAACCGGCTGGATCTCGCGTTCTCCCGCGACCAGGCCGATCGGGTCTACGTCCAGCACAAGATGCTCGACTACGGCGCCGACGTGTGGCGGTGGCTCGACGATGGCGGGCACTTCTACGTGTGCGGGGACGCCAGCAGGATGGCCAAGGACGTGGACTCCGCGCTCACGACGATCATTCGGCGGCACGGCTCGATGTCTGAAGAGCACGCCCACGACTACAAGCGTGAGTTGGTGGCCGCCAAGCGCTACGTCCGCGACGTGTATTAGCAATACGCTGTCGGGGTGCGGTTCTCCGGCCAGGTAGCGGTCGTCACAGGCGGCGCTCTTGGCATCGGCGGCGGCATCAGCAGGCGGCTGGCTGCGTCAGGCGCGCACGTGGTGCTCGCCGACATCAATCCCAACGCGGCCTCGGACACCCACGACCAGATCGTCGCGGCAGGCGGGCGCGCCACGGTCGTCGTCGGCGACATCCGCGACCGTGACGTCGTCGCAAGAGTGACCGAAACCGCACTGGCCGTTGATGATTCGCGGATCGACATCCTGGTGAACAACGTCGGCGATTTCCGTCCCGCGGCAAGGGATTTCCTGCACAGCACCGAGGAACAGTGGCAGGCGCTCTACGAGCTGAATCTGCTCCATGTGCTGCGCATGTGCCACGCGGTGCTGCCCGCGATGGTGAGTCGCGGGCGAGGGGCGATCGTCAACAACGCGACCGTTGAGGCGTTCCGCGGCATTCCGTATGCCGCCCCGTATGCAGCATTCAACGCAGGCGTGGTGGCGTTCACCCGCAGCCTGGCCGTCGATGTGGCGCAACACGGGATTCGCGTCAACGCGATCGCTCCCGACCTCGCCGACACGGCTCAGACGCCCGCCGAGCTCATGCTGCGGGGCCGCGACCCCGAGTTGATAAGGACGTGGATCCCGGTGGGCCGGTTCGGCAGGCCCGACGACTATGCGGCCGTCGTGGAGTTCCTGGCATCAGATGACGCGCGGTTCGTCACCGGGCAGACGGTGCCGGTGGACGGCGGCACGCTGGCCGCTTCCGGGTGGTACGCCCGTGCCGACCGCAAGGGCTGGACCAATATGCCGAACGAGGCCTGATCGGCAATCAGGTAAAGAATCTGGTGTCCGAGGGGGGACTTGAACCCCCACGCCCGTTAATAGGGCACTAGCACCTCAAGC
>JAVXWV010000017.1:0-3828 GCA_032230775.1 Mycobacterium sp.
CCGTTGGCAACTGGGGCGTTGGGGATACGAAACGCCGTAGCAAGATCACGAATCTCGTCGACGGTTTGGCTCTCTACCCACGCGTAGAGTTCGTCGGACTTCTCGTTGGCCTGCTCGGTGATCGACAGCGGCGACTCTTCGTCGATCCAGTCCTGATGTCCGGTCATCGCGCACAGGTCGAACCACTGCTGCGCGGTGCCACAGCCGATGTCAACCAGGCCGTCCTTGGCCCGGGCGATGCCAGGCACGGTGAGCCGACGGGCGTCGCGCCATGGCCTGCCGAGCATCTCGTAGTACGTCACCGGATAGTAGGTGAGCCCGAGGATCTGCGCCTCGAGCATCGACAGGTCGATCAACTCGGCGGCGCCTCGCATCCGGGATGCCATCGTCGCCGCGCTCGCGTACGCGCCCGCGAGGTACTCGCCGACCTGTCCGCCGACGTAAACCGGTGCCCGGTCTGCGGATCCGCGGCCGAGGCCGACGATCCCGCCCGACCACGCCTGCAGGGTGAACTCGGTGGCCGGTCGGTCCTTCCAAGGCCCCTCCAGCCCGAATGGTGTGATGGCCGTGACCGTCAGATGCGGATGGGCGCGGTGAATCTCGGCGGGGATAAACGCCGGATGCTCAGCCACTGTGGAGCCGCGCGACCACACCACCGCGTCGGCATCGGCAAGCAACGCGTTGACGAAGTCCACGTCCGACCCAGGATCGGCGACAACACCGTCCTTCGAACACGCCAGGAAGCTGAAGAGCGCGCCATCTTCGCCAGGCGCGATATCGGCACCGGACGCCGACCATCGCCGCAGCGAATCCCCTTCCGGTGGCTCGACTTTGATGACGTCGGCGCCACCGTCGGCGAGCAGCTTGGTGCAGTACGCCCCGGCGATGCCCGTCGACAGGTCGACAACGACGAATCCGTCAAGCGGTGGCACCGGTCACTTCTTTTTCTTGCGGTTCTTCTTGGACAGGCGGAACTCAGGCGGAAACTTGTCATCGTTGTCGTTGACCGCAGCAGCCAGCCCGCTGTCGATGGACTCCATCATGTCCAGGTCATCGGCTCCGTCGGCGGAGACACCGCTGCCCATCGACTCGAAGAAGGCAGAGAGAAGGCTGCCCATGTACTCGCCCTGGTGCTGCTTGTAAATCTCGAAGAACACCTTCTGCATGTAGACGGTGTCGACGGGGCGGTTGCGGGCACAGGCCAGCGCGTACTTCTCCGTCTCGGCTTCGAGATCTTCCCGGGATACCACCTTGTTGAGGAAGTTGCACTTCTCCATGTCCTCGGCCGTGAACGGCCGACCGGTGAAGACCATCTCCTGGAACTTCCGCAGGCCCATCATCTGCACCCAGGTCCACATGCGCGGCCCCCATCCGTAGTACCGGAAGGACGGGTGGCCGAATAGCGCGTCGTCGGACGAGATCACCAGATCGGCGTCGGCGCACTGGTAGAAGTGCCAGCCGTAGCAGTAGCCCTTGGCCTCGACGATGCTGATCTTCTTGAGTTCCTGCAGTGGACGGTTGCCCGCCTGCGCGTTCGCATACCAACCGCTGATGGTGGCGCCGTTGCGGAACGTCCCCTTCGGCGGATAGTTGACGTCCAAACCCTCGACCTTCAGTTCGCGAAGGCGCTTCTCGGGTTCGTCGATGCCCTCCATGAACTCGGGCAGGTCGGCACCGCTGCCGAGGTTGTCGCCGACGCCGCGGATGACGACGACCTTGACGTCATTGTCAACGGACGCGGCACGCACCACGTCGGCGTAGCGCAACCGCGCATCCGACGTGGGCGCGTTCAGGAACTCGGGACGGTTGAACGTGATCGTCGCGATCTTGGTCTTCGGGTCCTTCTCGTAGAGGATGATCTCCTCGGCGGTCGGCCTCTTGGTCTTCGACATCCGTTTCCCTTCAGCCTATTCCAACGGAGCTCTGGCCACTGAACGACGGACTAGTCGTCAGCACCTCGGCTCCGTCGTCGGTGATCAGGACCGCGTCGCGTTGGTAGACCGCGCCGACACCCTGCGCCCATACGTATCCGGTCACGGCCAGCACCGTTCCCGGGTCAAGCTGTGCCGCGATGGATGTCTCCGGCAGGTCGGGCGACACGACGGGCGGGTCGAACCCGAGGCCCAGACCGTGTGCGACGGGCATCGGGGGCAACGGTTCGCCTGCGACTTCGTACGCCGCGAGCAGATCGCTGGCCGGGGCGCCTGGCTTGCATGCCGCAACTAGCTTGTCCCACAGCGCATTCGAACGTTCGAAGAGCTCATCGGCGCCGGGCACGTCGCCGACGGACACGGTGCGGCCCACCTCTCCCACGTAGCCGTCGGCGAGTGCGCCCGACGCGAATGCCACCAGGTCGCCGTCGGCGACCAGACGGTCCCTGGGACCCTGCCGCCACCGGCGCTCGGGCGAGGTCACCCACGCACCGTCCTGAGTGGCCGACGTGCTCACCCCGCCTGCGGCCATGGCCTCCAGCATCGCGCCGGTCAACGATTGCTCGGTGATGCCGGGCGCCAACTCGGAAAGGGCTGCGGCCAGGCCGGCTTCGGCCACCCGGATCGCGCCACGGAGCGCCGCGACCTCTTCTGCAGTCTTGATCCGCCGCGCGGTGCGCATGGCCAGCTCACCGTCGACGAGTTCGGCGTTCGGGAACGCGATGGGCAGGAGCTGCCCGAAAGTCGGTGATAGAGCGTCGGTTCCGACGCGGCACGCCGTCGCTGCCCCGTCGATGTTCCTAAGGACCTCGATCAGGGTCATCGGGTTCCACGCCAGGCCGTAGAGGTGGTCGTGGTCGATCTCCTCCGGCATACCCTCGTCCCAGGTGCTGTTGAGGTGGATCTCGCCGGTGGCACGGACCACGACGCAGATCGGCGCGAAGGGCCGCGTCCCGGCGACCCAGAGTTGTGGCGCTCCAGTCACGTAGCGGACGTTGGCCTGTCGGCCGAGCACCAGCACGTCGAGGTCGAACGCCTCCATCTGGGCCATTGCGCGTGCGCGCCGCCCTGTTCGAAGGGCCAGGCCGTCGGCGACAATCTCGTCGGCCATCAGATGCCCGAGCCGTACGGAGCGTAGGGGTAGTCGGTCATCGGCGTGAAGCCGTCCTCGGTGATGACCACGATCTCCTCGCTTCGATATCCGCCGGTGCCGTCCTCCCAGATCACCGGCTCCAGCACCAGCACCATTCCGACGGGGAACACAAAGTTGTCGTCGAACTCCTGGCCGAGATCGGTTCCGATCATGGGCATTTCAGCGGCGTTGGTCCCGATGCTGTGGCCGAGGTAGAAGTGGGGCAACCACGGCTTGTGGCCGCCGTTGGCTGCGATTGCCGCCCGCGCGAGGTCACCCGACGTCGCGCCTGCCTTAGTGACTCCCAGCACGGCACCGAGGATCTCCCGCCACTTCAGGTACTGGTCCTGCTGGCGGGCGTTCGGTTCCTGACCCACCACCCAGGTGCGCCCGAAGTCTGAGCAGTAGCCTTCGTAGGTGATGCTGACGTCGGTCCAGAGCACGTCACCCCTGGCCAGCGCGCGCTCGGTGGTCAACAGCGGGAGGGCCAGATCACCGGTGGTGGTCCAGGTTCCCTCCGCCTTCGAGTTGGGCATCACCTGCCAGATGGCCTCGAGCATGTTCGCGGTGGCGCCGAGTTCGAAGGCGCGGCGCACGAACTGCGCCGACAGGTCGATCTGACGGACCCCAGGCACCAGTGACTTCTGCACCTCGACGACCGCCTCTTCGGTGATCCGGCATGCCTTGCGGATACAGGAGATCTGATCGGGCGTCTTCACCAGCTTGGCCGGACCAACAACCAGGGCGGCATCCGACGGCGGGCCG
>JAVXWV010000080.1:0-4825 GCA_032230775.1 Mycobacterium sp.
CCCCATGCCATCGGTGCGGTACGTGTCGATGATGTCCTGGGTGTTCGCACGTTGTTGCGCAGCGTCGGGCAGCAGTTCGAGCAGCGGCGGCTCATGAGCGATGAGCGTGCGCACCCGTCCGGGATGCAGGACGACGAGCGCCAGACCCGTGACGGCACCGCCGCTGGAGCCGAACATATCTGCCGACTCAGCGCCGAGATCGTCGAGGATCGCGGCGACGTCGTCCGCCCGCAGCTCGGGGGTGGATTCCTGTTCGGGGTCATCGATCGTGCTGCCAGCGATGCCGCGCGGGTCGTATGTGACGACGGTGTGTTCGGTGGCCAGCGCGTCGGCCAGCGGCGCGAAATCCGCCGTCCCCATCGGCGAGCCGATGACGAGCAGCAGCGGTCCGGCGCCGCGAACCTCGTAGTGCAGGCGGGCGCCGGGGACGGTGACAGAGCGGACGGTAGCGGTGCTAGGGAGGGTCATACCCGTGCAGACCATCGCCCGGCTGTGAACTCATCGCGCCGTATCGTGAGGCGGTGATCATCGGCGCTCATGTCATTGTGTACAGCCGCGACGCCGATGCGGACCGCGCGTTCTTCCGCGACGTGCTGGAGTACCCGCACGTCGACGCCGGAGGCGGCTGGCTGATCTTCAAGCTGCCGCCTGCCGAGGTGGCCGTGCATCCGGTCGACGGCGCCGGGTCGCACGAGCTGTACCTGATGTGCGACGACGTCGACGCCACCGTCAAGCGGTTGGCCGCCAAGGGTGTGACGTGCGGGCCGGTAAGCGACCAGGGCTGGGGCGTGTTGACCAGCATCCGGCTTCCAGGCGGCGGTGAGCTCGGTCTGTACGAGCCGCGCCATCCCAAGGCGACCGAGCTGTAGCGCTACTCCTGGCGAAGCCTCGACTCCACGAACGCCTCAAGCGCCTCCCACTGCTCGACGGCCGCTGCGTACGGCCCGCTCGGGCTGCTCACGGTATCCGGGTCGAGCACATGGGCCACCACTCGGCCCAGCGGCTGATCGGCGTCCAGGGCTTCGTCGACCGTGGTGTCCTCGGCGTAATCGCCGACATCCCTGAGCAATTCGACGGCGAGTTCCAGTTGGTCGCGGTCGATGGCGTCGGGGCCGTCGGCGAGGTCGTCGGCGATTCCGGTCAGCACGTAAACGTTGTCGTCGTTGACGTTGACCTGCAATGAGCCGTCGGTGGCTGCGGTGCGGATGTCGTCATAGGTCGCCAGGTCGGACAGGTCGTGGTCGTGTTCGTCCGCCAGATAACGCGCCAGTGCCCCCTGGGAGCGGAACACACTGATTCTTCCGTTGCGGCCCAGGTAGATCGGCTGGTCATCGAGATAGCAGCGCAGGGTGTAGTACGTCCCACCGCTTGTCATCATCCGGACCGGGTCGATGCCCACCTTCAGCCAGAAGTCGTCGTCGCTGCCGAGCACGGTTCCCTCGGCGTGGTCGGCGAGATCGTCGGACTCCTCGACGTCGGCCTCCGCGTCGGTGTCGTCGGTGTCTTCGGTGTCGGCGTCGGCGTCGGCTTCCGCGGTCTCCACGGGTTCGGGTTCGGGTGCCGGTTCGGCCAGTTCGGCCTCGGCCTTCTTCGAGACGGCCTCGTCCACGTCGGGAATGGTGACGATCTCGTCGATCGCGTCGACCACTTTGTCCCAGCCGCGGCCGATCACCGCCTCGATCTCTGCCCAACGCTTGCGACCGGGCCGCCCGCTGAACGCGTCGACGCCCCCGCCGACCGTGCCGAGCACCGGGTTGCCGTTGAAGAACTTGGTGACCGCGGGCATCTCGCACACCGATCCGATGGCCGATGCGATCGCCAGCGTGCTGTGCAGCTGCTTGATCGTTTCGTCGCTGGGCTTCTCGGCTGCCAGCTCCTGGAGGCTGACGAAGTCGTACAGCCGATCCTCGTCAGGGTCGAACCTGTGCGCGGATGCCTCGGTCAACCGATCCCACGCGGGGTGGTCGCTCAGGTCGTTGTCCTTGCTGGTCCTGACGAATGCGGCCAGGTCGGCGACGGATTCGAACGCATACAGATCGTCGTCCTTACCGAGGAACGCCTCCCATTCGTCGCCCTCGTCGCGCCAGCGTGGAGCCCACAACGTGTACAGGTCGCCCTTGGTCAGCCCGAGCCGAATCGGCACGATGTCAGCAGCCATGGCGCACAGCCTAACGACGGCACCTGGCGGCCTCGACGGTCACCGGCCCAAAACCCACCGTCGCGAGTCAAGAAACCTCCAAGGCCGTCCCCACACCCTTACGCCATGACAGAGAATCTGCACGACCCGCAGGGAGCTCGCGCGACCCGGGCCACCGGCTTGGCAGGCCTCGCGTGCCTCGTCGCGCTGGCGGCGCTGACAGTGGCCGGCTGCTCGTCGTCGGCCGGTTCGACCGCCGTCCCTGCCCCATCGGTCAGCCCCGCAATAGCTCAATCAACATCGCTGTCGGCGGCCCCAGTGACGGTGACCGTCACACCCGCACCGGCAGCCCGACGGTCCTAGCAGCTTCCGATCGCCTTCGGGCAACATCAACTGCACGCTATCCACTCCGGGTGGTGACAACGCAGCCCGCTGTGAGGTCGTCAATCACACCTGGACGGCCCCGCCGCCGCCACCGGACTGCCACCTGAACTCGGGCGACCGGTTCTATTTGACTCAGGGCGGCAGCGCCGTCGTCGGCTGCTATGCCCAGGAGTTCCCCGTCGCGCAGAGCACTCTCGGATACGGCCAGTCGCGATCGTTCGGCACGATCACGTGCGACAGCGAGTACACGGGTATGACGTGCACCGACACCAGCACCGGTCACTACTTCCGTGTCTCGCGGGACACCTACGAACTCGGCTAATCAGGGGCCGCCAAGGTTTCTTTGAGAAACATCCAAGCCGGTGCACAGATTCTGACGCGGTGTCTGTCTCAACACTCACTAGGCCGGACTTTGGCACCGGCGTTCGTGAAGCGCCGTGCCTATCGTTTCCGCGGCGAATCCTCAAGCACCCGCGGGTGATGCATTACAACCGGCTCATCGCGCTGGTGATGACGGTCAACCTCGGATGGGCGGGTTACGGTGCCACGGCCGCCAACTGGTGGACATCGGACGGTGCCGATCTGGGCGCCATCGCCCTAGTTGCGCAGACGAATCTCGCTGCCGCCGTGATTTTTCGGCAGCAGTACGTCCTCAATGCGCTGGCGTGGCTGGTGACCCGACCGCCGACGTCCTGGCCGCTGCGGGTGCGGTGGACGCTCGGCAAGTACTACCACTTCGGCGGTTTGCACGTCGGCGCCGCACTGGCCGGGACGCTTTGGTATCTGATTCTTGTCGTGTCGATGGTCCGCGACGCCGTCGCCGGTGTTGGCGAAGCCTCAAGCGCCCACATGATCCTCGGGATCACCATCGCAACGACGTTCACTGTCATGGTCGTGATGGCACTGCCTCGGCTGCGCGCCGCACAGCACGACCGTTTCGAGGTAACGCATCGGTTCTGCGGCTGGGCGGCGCTCGTGCTGGTGTGGATCAACACCGTGCTGTTCGTCAACGGCCACCGCGACGACCGGTCGTTCGGCTCGGCACTGCTGACTGCGCCGGCCTTTTGGCTGGTCGTGCTGAGCGCGCTGTTGGCCATCTGGCCGTGGCTGCTTCTCCGCCGCGTCCCGATCAGCTACGAGCGCCCGTCGTCTCACGCGTTGATTCTGCGTCTCGATCACGGCGTGATCCCGGCCATCGGCACCACCCGACCGATCAGCCGTCGGCCCTTCGTGGGTTGGCACCACTTCGCCAACGTGCCTGCCGCGCCGGGAACAACCGGATACCGCATGTTGGTCTCGCGCGCTGGTGACTGGACCTCTGCCCTCGTCGACGAACCGCCGTCGCATGTGTGGGTGCGTGGCATCCCGACGGTGGGCGTGGCCAATGTGCGCAAGTTGTTCACGAAGGTTGTGCTGGTCGCGACCGGCAGCGGCATCGGGCCCGTGCTGGGCCACCTACTCGACACATCCGTTCCGTCTCGGCTGGTTTGGGTGACGAAGAACCCGCGCCGCACCTATGGCGACGCGTTTGTCGACGAGATCGAGGCCGCCCAGCCCGATGGGTTGATTTGGGACACCGGTGCGCTTGGCAAGCCCGATGTGCTGGAGCTGGCTTATGCCGCCTACGTCGAATCGGGTGCCGAGGCTGTCATCTGTGTGTCCAACCGCACTGTGACCTGGCAGGTGGTGCACGGTCTGGAGCGGCGAGGGATACCGGCGTTCGGCCCGATCTGGGATTCCTGAGCGACGTACCTCGGCATGGCCTGGCCGTTAGGGTGAAACTGCCTTTGCACCCGAGGGGATCAGGGGGTTCGCCGTGGAGTCGCGCGTCGGTACGGCGTTCGGCAAATACAACATCACCAGCCTGCTGGGCAGGGGCGGGATGGGTGAGGTGTACGAGGCGTACGACACCGACAAGAACCGGCCTGTCGCGCTGAAAATTCTCGCCGATGAGTTTTCGAACGACGCCAAATTCCGGAAGCGGTTTCAGCGCGAGTCCCATGCGGCGGCAGTTCTGCAAGAACCACACGTCATTCCCATTCACGATTGGGGCGAGATTGACGGCAGGCTCTTCATCGACATGCGTCTGGTGCACGGGCAGACGCTCGATGAGCTGGTCGCGAAAGGCCCGCTGGAACCGTCACGGGCAGTGGTCATCATCGGTCAGGTCGGCGCTGCGCTGGATGCGGCACACGCCGAGGGGCTGATGCATCGGGATGTCAAGCCGCACAACATCATCGTCACCCCAGCCGATTTCGCCTACCTCGTCGACTTCGGTATCGCCGAAGCCAGGGGTGACACCCG
>JAVXWV010000107.1:0-3185 GCA_032230775.1 Mycobacterium sp.
TCGGCGAGCGCGATCGGGTCCGGGTGCGTGACGGGGTTCCACTCCCGGTACAAGTCGGCCCCGTCGGTACCGTGCGCCGCAGCGATCATGCGGGTGATCTTCAAGCCCTCGGAACCCTCCCCGGTCCACACGAACCGGCTCTCGGGGCGCTTGCGGGAGGCGCGGATATCGAACCCCGCAGCGGTCGCGACCTCGTGCCATCCGGCGTCATGTCGTCCGGTCGCAGCCTGCGACCACAACAGCAGCTGCGCCGCCCGCTGTGCCCGATCCTGCGGGGAGATCACAGGGTCGAACATCCAACCGACCACGGCGGTGCCCTCCATCACCGCGCGAGCCGGTGGGTAGGCCGCCGGAAACTGGATCGGGTCGTCGCGATCAGTCAGCACGTCGGGCCAGTAGGCGCGCGAGAGCAGCGATAGATGGGCCCGCACCGCGTTCGCTGTCGCCGACGCCGCGATCTCGCCACCTTGGAGCAGCCGTTGCCAGGCCATCGTCGGGTCGCCGTTCGGCACATCGCGCCAGCGCATGTGCGGAGAGTCCGGCGCGGAGTCGGTGTCGGCCAGCACCGCCGCCCACGCCTCGCTGATCCGGTTGTAGCTGTGCATCAGCGCCGTCAGCACCTGTGGTCGGTCGTCGAGCGCGCTCACACCACTACCTGCGCATCGTCACCGAGCACGATCGTCGCCCTGTCGCCGTCGTAACACCGTCATCCGGTCGCGCCAGTGACCGATCTGGTCGTCCGACAATGACTGCTCGACCAGTTTCGACCAGATGTCGAAGGCGCCCCACGCGCGAACAGCCTTATCAACGTTCACCGGCGCCATCAGCTCAGCCATTCGATCGTGCCTGAATTTCGACTGCGAGAGCGACTAGGGGTAGCTGGACCCACTCGGTGTTGTGTTCGCCGAGTCGTTCAAGCACGTGACAGAACCGCTCGATCAGCTCGACTGTCTCTCCGGCGAGCAGGACATCCTCCGACGCATCCGGCCGCCGTAGACCGGGCTCCGACAAGATCCGCCATCCCCCACCGGTCGGCACCCGGCCCTACCTTCACCTATTTAAGCCGGATGGAGTCGCTATCGAGAGATGACGGCTCCCGGTCAGCGCTATGTATGTTGGTCATCCGAGCCACTCCTGCAGAGCTTCCGACAACACGCGGGCTCCACTTTCGTCCAGCAGGATCACACAGCCACCGACGGCGTGCGGATCAAGCTCAATGTCGCCATCGCACTTGGTGACCACGAGGTTGGTGAATCCGCGTGAACCGCCGTGCTGCGTGCAGCTCGCGTTTATCACGCGGCGGTTCGTGACGCTGCGGAGTTGATCGTCGGCCACGGGGCTACCGTCGCGCCAAAGTGGAACAGGTGCCACCCTCTCAGTGTCGGCATAGCAAGGCGACACGTGGTAGACGACGCGAGGCGACACTTGGACAGCCACGAGCGGGGACAGTTCGCAGCGCAGCTGCGCCGGTTGCGTGAGCGTGCCGGGCTCTCCCTCGGTGAGATTGCCGAACGGGCGCACGTCAACCGCGGCTATGTGGGACACATCGAGCACGGCCAGCGCTGGCCGTCCCGTTCGGTGGCCATAGCGCTTGATGACGCACTCGATGCTCGGGGCACGCTACTGACTGTCTGGACTCTCGGAGCATGTGCGGACGCACCTGCCGTAGTGCGGGCCGAATCGGAAGACAAGACGCTCTCGTTGCCCCTGGCTGAATGGACTGCGGCAGACGGCGAATCGCTGGCCGAGCGGCTCGCCATCGGAAGTGACCATGCAGTCGCCCCGACGACCGTGCGACGGTTGGTCCATGAATGGCTGGTCACCGAGACTCCGCAGACCGTGGAGGTCACCACCGGCGCCGGATCGGGATGGGCATGGTCGACACAGTCACCCGCCGGGTGGCCCAGCTTCGCCGGGTCGACGACTTCATCGCCGGACGTGAGCTACAACCCCTGGTCGAACGGGAGTTACGCGTCACCGCCCGGTTACTGGACAAAGCCGCCTACACCGACCAGGTCGGCCGGGCGTTGCTCAATGCGGTCGCCGAGTTGTGCCAGCTGGCGGGATGGGTGACCGTCGACGCCGGAGCGCCGCAGCGAGCGGTCCGCTACCTTGCCTTGGGCGTGCACGCCGCGCATGCCGCCGGGGACCGGCCCACCGCGGCCAACCTCGTATCGACTCTGGCCTATCAAGTGGCAAATCTCGACGACCCGCACGAGGCCGTGCTGCTCGCCAGCAGTGCCACTGCCGGTGCCCGAGGTCACGCCAGCGCTACCACCCGTGCACTGCTCGAAGAGCGAGTCGCCTGGGCCCACGCGCGGGCCGGCGATATCCGGCACACCGAGCGGGCGCTGTCCGCCGTGGACACCGAGTACGACCGGCGCCGTCCCGCCGACGACCCAGAGTGGGTGTATTGGCTTGACGAAGACGAGATCGCTGTCATGGCGGGCCGCTGCTACGTCGAGCTGGGGCGGCCCAGCCAGGCAATCCCGCTGCTCACTGAGGTAATGGCGCGCTATGACGAGCGCCAGACACGCGAGTCCGCCCTGTATACGTCGTGGCTCGCTGAGGCGCACGTGCAGGTTGGGGACGTAGAGCACGCCGCCACGCTCGCCGATCGCACGCTCGAGCTGTCCAGCTCGACGAGTTCGTCACGCGGGGACGACCGGGTGACCTTTCTCGCCCAACGTCTCGCCCCTTACCGGGCCGTCAGCGCGGTACACGACTTTCTTGAACACGACGCGGAGCGACGCACGGCCGCCAGGCCTAGAATGACCGGCACCCGGCTACCCGCGGATGACCTAGCCACCTCGTGAGCCCGTGGCGACGCGATCAATGCCCCGGTGTAGATGATGTACGACAAGTCTGTCCGCCGTACAGACGTCCAGCAAGGCAGTTCCAAGGCAGCTCGCGCAAAGTCCGCGGGGCTTGCTCTCTCTCATCTGGGTGAAGGCACGCCGTCTGAAAGTGCCGCCAACGGTTCGCTCCACCCTGATCAGCACGGCAGTATGGTATCCCCGCTCCTCATGGCTTGCCCGTCGGTGGCTTGGCCGTCGCGGACGGCTCAGCCTTCGCCGCTGGCTCAGTCTTCGCCGGTGGCTTGGTCGTCGCGGACGGCTCGGTCTTCGCTGGTGGCTTGGCGACGACAAGATTCACCGTGCTGCCAGACCGAACCTTGACACCCG
>JAVXWV010000144.1:0-8080 GCA_032230775.1 Mycobacterium sp.
TCGACACCGCCGACGTCGACGACAGCGAGTCCGCGTGGCGGCTGGAGCACATGCCCGACGCGATGGCCGCCCGCACTCGCTATTTCGACTCGTTCTTCCTCGACGCGACCCAGGCCGGTATCCGCCAAGCGGTGATTCTGGCGTCCGGTCTCGACGCGCGGGCCTACCGGTTGGCTTGGCCCGCCGATATGACGGTGTTCGAGATCGACCAGCCACGGGTCATCGAGTTCAAGTCCACCACTCTGGCGGGTCTGCGCGCCGCCCCGACGGCCGACCTGCGCACCGTATCCATCGACCTGCGCCACGACTGGCCGGCCGCCTTGCGCGACGCGGGTCTAGACAGCGACCGGCCTACCGCCTGGATCGCCGAGGGTCTGTTCGGCTATCTGCCGCCGGAGGCCCAGGACCGCCTGCTGGACAACATCACCGCGCTCAGCGCCCACGGCAGCCGACTGGCCACCGAAACCGTCCCGGACATATCGCAGCTGGATCTGGAAAAAACCCGGGAAGCGATGCGCAAAGCCACCGCCAAATGGCGTGACCACGGCTTCGAACTCGAGGTTGCGGACTTGGGATACGGGGGCGAGCGTAATGAGGTCCCCACCTACCTGGAGAACCTGGGCTGGCGGTCGGTCGGTACGCCGATCAGTCGGCTCCTGGCCGACAACGGACTAGCGGCCATGCCGCACAGCAGCGACTGGGTCCCGATGGCCGACACCGTCTACTACACGTCCGTCTTGAGCAAGTAGTCGACCACGATGCCCCTGGGTCGCCCCCCAGATTGGCCACTGCGCCACCGTCGATGACAAGTGCGCCAAGAAGTTCCAGCGCTCTATGCCACCCTAAGCTGGGTACACCGACGAAGTCGAACAACCCGCTCGCCGTCTCGGCCGAGGCGATGTCGTAGGCATCCCCGACACTGCCGATCGATGCCGTACTCCCTTCCAGCACAAGCCTTCCGCGTACAAGATAGACGAATATTGCGACCCCGGCATCGCCGTGGTGAATCAGTCCGCCCGCCACATTGCATCTTCAGCGGCGCCACTTTGGCGGTCCGTGCGATTGAGGATCTCGTGCAACAGGCGGAGGAATCCAACCGGCCTCTGCGACAAAGGAATCACTGTTGCGCGGACCGTTCGGGGTGTATGCCCGGGTCATCCACGAGTTACGGACCAAACGTGCAGCAGTGGACACCCACGAGCCCTTCGAGGTCGTCCGCCACCTAGCGAGCTCAGGCAATCGTGAGGGAAGACAAAGCCGTGACTCCAGCACGGGCACCCCTGGGCCGGTGAGTTGGTCGAGCGCGACGGTGCGTCCGCACACCGCCAACATCACCGCCACGCCTGATCCACGGATCGATTCGCCGCGGCCCCACGTTTGCCCGGTGTCCTCGTCGTGTAGAGCGATACCGCGCAGACGTCGGCGCGGGAAGAAGCCGAGCTGCGTTGGACTCGTCAGGAAATCGAGCACCCGGGCGACGTGCCGTGGATCCGGCCGATGCGGAATTCCCAGGGGTATACGCATATCTGCGCCGTGTACTAAAACGTCAGTGAGGCCCGATAACGGGCCGGTCACCGGCGGGCTGACCCTATGATCGGCTCGACGACGTAACGTCTCGGCGATCTCGCCGGCTGATGCTCGCGCCCGGCGACGGGCCAGTGCGTCGATTCCCCGATCGATGCTGCCGTGACGAATGCCGCTGGCCATGAAGCCCCAGAATCCGTCGGCGAAATCGCTAACCAGATGCGCGGCAACGGTTTTGATATCCCACCCAGCGCATAGACTTTCCGTGGCCAACTGGTCGGTGTTGAGACCGTCGATCAAGGTAGCGATCGACCGTCGCTCGTCCGCCACCGTTGCGAATACCTGCTCGCGTTCCGCTCGGCAACTGCACAGGCGCAGAATATCGGGACCAGAGCCTGTCCAACCACACCCGAAGGAGCCCCCTCTAGGCGTCGCGAGTCCTCCGCGCACTTCCGATTGCTAGGTGTTTCACGCGATGTCATCGAGCATTTGTCTCAAACTCGTGTCATTCTTCGGAACGTCGCTATCCATCCCTTGGCGACATATCTAATCGCTGAGGGACTCGGGCCCACCCGTTCGGAAGGTTCCGCCATGTGACGGCGCTATCTCAACCGCAGCTCCCGCATAGTCCAGCGTCGGTGGGAGATGAAAGACCCAACAGCACAGTGCATCTAAGATCATCGATCGTGGATATTCTCTATTATCCACGGTAAACGTCTGCATATTGCATCAGATGAATCACCGGCCAAGAGCTGTTCACCGCCACCCCGGTTGGAGTATTTTTAGCTGGACGGTGGCTGCATGTCCGACCAGGTGAGGGCGTGGGAAGGCCAGGGGGCGAGATGGTGTTCGAGCGTTACCGGCTGCCGACGCTGATCGGCCAGGGCGGAATGGGCAAGGTTGTCGCAGCGACGGCAGCCGCCATGGCGCTCGCACCGTTCTCGGTGCTAGCCACCACACCCGGTGTGGCACAGGCGGCTCCGTGGGTCCTATGTGCCGGCGTTGGGGCAGACTCCATAGCCTGCCGGAACGGTCTGCTTCCGGCGGCGCAGGATCGTATTTCGACCCCACGCATGTGCTACGAAGCGACGGCGGCCCGCTCGGCTCACGCGCGCCCGAGCACGGTGCCGGTGCAGACTCCGGAGGCCGCGCCGACGACCGTGACGCCGGTGCACACCCCCCAGGTCGTTCTGGCGAGTCCCCCGCCCCCGATGACGATTCCGGTGGTGGCCGCTCGGGAGGAGATCACCCGACCCTGGTGGCCCTTCGCGCTGCAATACGGGGTGCTGGTGATAGCAGTGTGCTCTGTCGCCTGGTTGATCCATCGTTTCGCGAAAATGTGGAGCGCACCAATGACGGCTAGCGCACCCTGGCCGGCCCGGCAAGGTTTCGGCCGGGGTGGGATCGCAGGGGTACTAAGAGCCCGAAAAAGAATGGCGCTGGTCGAGGCGGGCCATCGATGCGTCATCCCCACCTGTCGGCACCCAACGACCGAGATAGCTCACATCGTGCCTGAGTCACAGAGCCATGACGACTCCTTCGAGAACCTCATCGCGTTATGCCCGAAATGCCAAAAGAAAGATATCGATGCGCAGTCGATCCGTATGTACAAGCGCAATCTCGCGATCTTGAACAGCCGCTACTCTGAGTTCGAGCGCCGGGTATTCGACCAGATTGCCGAAACCGACCGGAGATCCTTCATTGTCGAGGCGGGTTTGGAGATCCCTCTCCTCCACGCGGTCAATGACGGGCTTTTGAGACGAGTTGAACTAGCGCCCGTAGCGATCCAACGGGCCGAACCAACCCAGTACAAGTACGAGGTCACGGATGAAGGCCTGGACTTCATTAACCGATACATCTGCGGTGAAGACATATCGTGAGGTCCCGGCGTTGAGAAACAACGCATTTCGCGAATTAGTTGTTGTTGTGTGCCCACCGGGCTTTTGTCGAGATGTAGCGAAGACTGACACGAAACGCCGGGCTACTTTGACAAGATATCGGCGTGTCGCGAGAGCAGGTCAATCTTCGCTGCAAGCATGGGTGGCCATCGCACGTCACAGCCCGGCCAAAGGGGCTGCGGCGGAGGCAATTCGAGTTGTCGCCTAGGCATCGTCGAGCGCGCACAGCGTGGCCGCATGTCCGGTAAAGGTCGATCATTCGTTACCTGCCTCGCAGGATTGAACGTCCGGGGGTCTGACGGCGGCCACGCCGACTGCTTCCTGTGTGCCTCTATGTGTGAGAGCTGTGGCTTGATGTGAATCCCGCCGGGACGGTGGGCGCGAGTGGCGGGAATACGTAGATTTTAGTTGTGCTTAGTAATGGTGGGCACGCGTGCGTATCAGCCGGAGCCCACAAGGGTCTAAGCATCCAAAATCGCGCGGTCACGGCCACCGGTCGTCGTCGAGGAGGTCGGCATGACGATTCTCAGTCCCCCACCCGCCCGCGAGAGCGCTATGCATTCGGCCAAGCCTGCGTCGCGGTGGCGCAGGCTGATACCGCGGTCGCGCCGCGGCAAGACGGCCATCGCCGGCGGATTGGCCGTGTTACTAATCGCGGGTGTACTGAGCGCAACGTACGAGACCTCGCCAGGAGGCGCTCTGTGGGGTGCCGAGAAGGTGGTCTTTCCCGGGCACGCTCAAGACGTCGCGCTGGCCGCCGTCGTCAACGATCTGAAGAAGGCACAGGACATCCTCGGCGGCGGGCAGCAGCCCACACCCGATCAGCTGACCGATGCCCGGACGGCGCTCAATCAGGCCAAACAGGACCTGGACTACCTGTCACCGTCGCCTGAGCGGACCAACCTGCAGAACCTCTATCTGCAACTGACACAACAACTTCTGCAGTACACGCCCGACTCGGTGCAGCAACTGCCTGCGCTGCCGGCATCACCTCCTGCGCCGCCGGTCGCCGACCCGGGCAACCCGCCACCGACACCGGATGCGGCGCCCTCCTGGGGATACCCGATCTCGGATGAGGCCGGGAGCGTCGCACCGCCGCCCGATGTTCCGGATACCCCTGAGGCCGACTGGCCGCAGCCTTACGATCCCCCGCTGACACCGAACCTCGACGACCTGGGCTACTACGACCCGTCCTGGGGACAGCTCTACGGCTACGACCCAACGGACTGGTACAACTACGACCTCAGCGGCTACAACCAGTACGGATTCGACTTCCTAGGCTTCGACCGGTGGGGGTACGACCGCTGGGGCTACGACCGGTGGGGCTATGACCACTGGGGCTACAACTGGGCGGGTTGCAACTGGGCAGGCTATGACCGCAACGGCTGGGACCGCGACGGCCGCAACGAATGGGGCCAACGCCGCGACCACCCCGGTGACCCACGGAATCAGGACTGGTACAACAGCCACCACCCATACGAGCAGTACTACCAATGGAAGTTCCAGAACGACGATCCGGTCTACCACCGCACGCAGTGGGACCAGGCCCACGGATTCAACCCGAACCTGTACCAAAACTGGAACATGAACCGGGATTGGCACGATCCGCGCAAGCGCGACTGGGCACCGCTGCCCACCGCATCGGCCAATATCAGGTCAGTCACCGACGTCGACACCCACGCCTCGTCCCCGGTGGTAAACCTGAATGCCTCACTGACGCAGTTCATCTCCAGCGACAAGACGTCGAGCAATTCCGGATCACTGATGAAGGACCTCGCGGACAAATCCACCCGCGATTTCACCAACGAACTAAGCCCGCGGACCACAATCTCCCTCGGGTCGCCGCCGGCGTCAACGCTCGGGAAGCGGCCCGCCACGCCCACAGCTAACCACCAAACATCCTTTGCACCACCGGCATTGACGGCGCCCGCGCCGACCACGCCGCCGTCGAAGGTGTCACCCGGGTTTACCGCACCCAAGCTTTCGCCGGTCCCCGTCTACACACCGCCGAAGGTAGGCCAACCGCAGAGAAAGCCGGAGCCCACAGCGGCTAACATTGCGCCGGGAAGGGACCCCAATCCCTCCTCGGGACCGATGACGATCCCGCCGGAGACTGGCTCGCCGAACCCAGCCGTGGCGCCACCAGCCGAACCGATGCCGGTGACCCCACCCAACCCTGCGGTGGCTCCTCCCCGCGAGCACTCGGCGCCCCAGACCAATCCAGTTCCGCAGGCGCCGGAATCGGAACCGCAAGCCCGCCCAGCGCCACCGACACAGCAAGAGCCACCGCAGCAGCGGACCGCACCGGAACCACCCGCGCACGACGCTCCGGCTCCCAGGACCCAGGCTCCTGCTCCCGAGGCCCCGGTCCGACAGGCGCCCGTCCACCAAGCACCTCCTCCGCGGGCGCCCGACGTGGCTCCGGAGCAGCCCGTCCGACAGGCACCGCCCGTGCACGAGGCGCCGCCTCCTGCCCCGCGACCTGCTCCTGCGCCACGTCCGGCACCCGCACCAAGGGCACCCAAGTGTTCAATTCCGATGTGTCGATAGGGTTTACAACATCTACTTCGATCGGTCTCCTACGGCAGGCGACGCGTCCCGGGCCTGCGGCGCGAAGAAGTAGCCATGCTCGCCGGCGTCAGCACCGACTACCACGCCCGACTAGAGCGAGGAAACCTCACCGGAGCCTCCGATAGCGTTCTCGAGGCTCTTGCCCGCGCGCTTCGCCTCGACGAGGCCGAACGCGCACACCTGCACGACCTGGCCCGCGCCGCTAACACCACACCTCAAACCCGCCGGCCCCCGCACGCAAACAACTGATCCGTCCCGTCGTGCAGCGCATCCTGGACGGCACGGCGGCGATGCCCGCGATCGTCCTGAACGGGCGCCTTGACCTGTTGGCCGCCAACCGGCTCGCGATGGCCCTGTACTCACCCGCGTATGACGACCCATACCGGCCGGTGAACCTCGTTAGGTTCTGCTTCCTCAACCCACACGCCACCGCGCTCTATCCACACTGGGACGATGCCGCCAACACCACAGTCGCCATGCTGCGCAGCGAAGCCGAGGATCGGTGTGTCGACCGGCCCAGGCAACACCGCGTTGATCCGTAGGCCACGCTGATTGAACGCCAGCGCCATCGACATCGTGTACACGGTCGCCACCTCCTTGGAGAAGTTGCAGGCGTTGCCCTGCTGCGGATGCTCCTTGAACCAGGCCGCACCATCTTCGAACGTGTTGGTGGCCAACAGATCCCGGATGGCTAGTCGTCACTCGGAACAGAAGGAGATGTGTTCTGTAACAATCGTTTACGAGATCGTCGTGGATAGTTGCCAGTTTTCGACAGAGCCACGTGACTGAAGGCCATGCAGATCGCTGGCGTGAAGGTGCTCGCAGAGCAGGTTCGCGCCTACGGACTATTCCGATTTGTCGAATCGCTGGCGTTGCCGAACCCCATACGCAGCCGCCTTCACGGCGCCGTCATCCTCCATCCCCGATCCCAGAGCACCGGCCAGCGTTGCGACCGCCGCCACCAGCCAGGCCATCATCAACAAGGTTGCGGGGCCGACGGAATGGCCGATGTTTTGAGCGACCATCTGCGGCGGAAGCGTCCACCAAGCGGTCACCAGCAGCAGGATGAACAACCCGACGTGGAGAATGGCGACGCCGATTGTCAGGGTGACGACAGTCGCCGTGTTGTACAGCACTGCGCGTTCACGTTCGTCGGCCGAATGCGGCCGTTCCCACAATTCGTGGTCGAGGATGAGCCACGCGATCATCGCTGCGCTCGCCAAGATCGTCGCCGCGCTCAACCGCCAGGGGCCCAGTGTGTCGGACAGCTGCCATATCGTCGGATACGCAAGGCTCACCGCCCCTGCGGCGAACGCCGCCATCAACACCTTGGACAAACCGGCAGCCAATCGCCACGGGCGGTTGGCGTAAACCATGCCCATGAGAAGCTGCAGACGTGCCGGGCCTGCCGGCGCCACGTAGCGGACAACATCGTCCTCCTGAGTCCGCGTCAGCCGCTTCACGGATCCGTGTTGCTTCACCGACTGGCACGTCACCTCGGCTACGACTGTCTGCGCCATGTTCTGCACCCGGCGGTCGACAAACAAACCGCCCGCTCCAGGGACGGAAATGAGTCCGAACCGGTTATGCAAGCTGATGTCGGCAATCACCGGCGTCGTCCCGAGACGTCGTGGCAGATCGGTCAGGTAGATGACGATGTCCTCGGTCTCGGCAGCCGGGTCAACAGTGCGGATCACCTCTAAGACCTCGGCGTGCTCATCGACCGGATAGGAGTCGCGTCGCACAGAGACATCCCACTTGCCATCGGTGGCAGCACCGTCCGTCAGCGCGCTCGGGAGGGAATCAGAAAGACGTTCGGCTATCGCCGCCGGAACACCGGGATCGGCGACTAGCAAGATTGATGAGGCGGGCCCTGTCATTGGCCCCGGCATACCCGCGTAGCCCAGATCGTCAAACGTCCCTGGTGCGTCCATGATGGCAGGTCACCGGGCGGGGCGACCGCCGCCGATCAGGTCCCGAAGTACTCGTGGATTTGGCGGATCGCCATCGATCCCTCGCCGACCGCGGAGGCCACCCGTTTGACCGAGCCGCTACGCACGTCTCCCGCCGCGAACACACCGGGTTGG